>NZ_JADKPY010000072.1:0-757 GCF_015351505.1 Acinetobacter sp. SK-43 | reverse complement strand
TGTTTCAGCCAAAGCATTATCGTATGAATCACCAGTCGTACCGACTGATGCTCTTAAATTTGCTGCTTCTAAACGATTGGTATAGCGAATAGAAAGATATTGCACACCTCTGTCGGAATGGTGAATCACGTTCTTTGGCATGCCTCGATCATGCAATGCCTGCTCCAATGCATCGAGCACCATATCTGTATTCATTCGTGTAGATACTTTCCATCCAACAATGGCTCGTGAGAACACATCAATAATAAATGCGGTGTAGACCCAGCCAGAATTGGTTTGAATATACGTAAAGTCACTGACCTGAGAAGCATTGCTTCGCAAGGGTCAGCTCGATCAGCACTAAAATTCCGTTTCACTAAATCATCTGCTCGTTTTTGATCATCTCGGCTGCGGGTAGTTTGTTTGTTCTTACCACGCCAAACACCTTGTATATCTAGCTTTTTCATCAATCGAGCAACTGTACAACGTGCAATAACATAGCCTTCACGTTTCAATTTTTGCCAAACTTTACGTACACCATATCGACCTAAACTTTCTTTCCAAATACGTTTGAATTGCTCTGCATGATGTAAATCATGCAGAGCACGTTTCGCTCGATGTTCTGGGTTATCAACGAGATCTAAAGCCCGATAATAGGTCGAAGCTGCAATCGGTAAAATTCTACAAATCGCTTCAACGCCATATCGATCTTTATTGTGATGGATAAAATCCACCATTATTTGTGTGGGCGGTCGAGCTCCGCCTCGGCAAAAAAAGC
>NZ_JADKPY010000071.1:0-116058 GCF_015351505.1 Acinetobacter sp. SK-43 | reverse complement strand
TGTTCGGTAATCAATTTAACAGCTTCATCTTTAAATTCTGGGGTGTATCGTTGTCCACTCATAATGTTCTCTCCTATGCAAAAAGAATAGACAAAATTTGTCTAGGAGAGTGGTGGCAGTCCAAAAGATGGTTATGTGTGTCTAGAATTTTGGTGGCTATTCATTCTTTGTGAAAACTTGGAACTATGTTTTAGATATTCGTCAGCCAAATAGCCAAGACTATTTACGTTGCCAACTTCGTGTAGATTTTGACAAGCAAAGACTTTCTGAGCGTTTATCTTGGAAGGGTGAAGCCTGTGAAGGTTTGATGGCATGGGGCGCAAACAATCAAGTTCCAGCAAATACGAACTTAAATAATGCACGTTCAGGAAGTGTTTTCTTTACTTTTGATCGTTCAAATGCCAATGCAATTGAGCGCGGGAGTGATTCTGTTACTTCAATTGCACAACGTATTAAACAGAGTAACGCGACTGGACCTGTGATTGTGGCTGGATTTGCAGATCCACTTGGCAAATTTGCTTACAATCAACAGTTGTCATCACAACGTGCAAACACCGTTGCAAAGCTATTGGTCAATGAAGGAATTGACGTGAATCGTATTCAAATTCAAGCCAACAGCCAAACAGATTTATATCAACAATGTGCAGGTCATAAAGCAAATAATCAACTTGTAAATTGTTTGGCACCAAATCGTCGAGTTAATATTATTTGGTAATTGAGTTTAAATGCAGAATGGCTACTTTGAAGTAGCCATTTTTTTATCAAAAAACTGGTGCGACAATAAATGTCGTTTATGCCTCATCCTGCGATTAACTCTCAGTAATATTTTTTTATAATCAAAACATCAGAAAATAGTCGTTGGATGAAGATGAATTGTTATAGAATCTTGGAATTAAAAGAAATCTTATATTGATTTTTAAACCAAAAAATCAAAAGTAATTAAAAAATTGGGGAAAATAAGAGGTTATTTTATGTTTGAAAGTATTAAGAATAAAGTCGCTGAATTCATCAATCCGCAGAGTCAAAACTCACTAGATTCTGAAAGTTTGGCGTTACTCACTAGCATTGTTGAACCTTTATCTGAAGTAGAGGCAACGTTACCAAATCAAGTTTTAAACTTTATCGTGAATGGTCAAAAACCAGAGGTTTTATTGACATTACAGCAGCAAGCGACAGATAAAGTATGCGCCTTACTAGGTAGCCCTGGAACTTATGGATGGTATTGGCCATCAACTGAGCTTACTAAAGCACAAGAAAAACTATGTAAAGCCTCACAAAATGCGCGCTATAAACTATATATCAATATCTTTTCAAAACTGAGTAGTGATCAGATTATTCGCTATGGAAAATTCTTAGAAGCCGCAACTCAGCAACGTAATTATTCTCAACTTTCTAAACAAACTCCAGTTTGGTTTAGCTATGTACTGGTAGATGGATTATTAACAAGTTTTAATCATCAAAGTTTTGATGATCGTCAGAAAAAATCACATCGCGATCTTTGGTCACTTACAGCATTAAAGCAACTTTATTTATTTGAACCTGAAAATAATATTGAAGGGTTTATTACGACTTTATTTGAGCGTAATGGCGTAAATAGTTATCACTACGATCAATTAAATTTCTTGTTTAAGCTTTCGGATAGTGCCCAGTTCTTCACTGATTATGCACAAGAAATTCGTGAGACTTTACCTAAACTTTCTGCCGCAGCGCAGGGGATTTTCCTAGTGTTTATTGCTCAGCATCACGACTTATTACAACAGCAAACTGAACTTATCATCATGCTCGCATTAAGTTCGAGCAAAGGTGTTCGCGAGCAAGCGACTGTTTTACTCACACATCTTGACGATGCTCAAAGCCAGCAACATTTGCAAAATTTCTTGATCAATGGCGAAAGCAAACAACGTAGTTTTGCCGCGGATTTGCTAGCACGTTTAGGAGAGCAAAATCGGGAAATCTTGCAGCAAGCAGCAGAAAATGAAAAATTAAAATCAGTTCAGGCAAATATCCTTTCTGCTTTGCAACGACTCGAATCTTTGGGTCAAGTGGTCGAGCTTGAATATACCTTACCTGATATTGAAGTGATTGAGGCTCAAGACATTCCTGAAAGTTTTGTTCAGGTTCTACAGGATAATTATTTGGCAGTAAAAGAAAAATATCGTCAAGCTGCAGAACAGGAAGTTGAAGATAATAAAGCTGTTGAGAAAGGTGGATACAAAAGCCATTGGAGACAGAATAACTACCGAGACTTCTGCAAATCATATGACAAAGTTGAAAATGTTGGAAAATTAATTCTTGGTCATTTGAATGGGCAAAAAAACTATCGTTCCTATATTGAAGAAATTGCCAATTATCAAAAAAAGTTACAGCAGTTACCTGAGTTTAGTTTGATTCATGCAGCGCGTTTGGTGCTAGGGCATCGAAACAATGATTGGATCAACTGGTATCAGTTTTTCCAATTTTTAGATGCTAAGAACTGGGAAACAATTGAGTTACGTCAGTTAGCCCAAGTTTTGCAACAAGTCGGTATTTCAGAAGAGAGTAGTAAACGTTGTATTGCAAATGAATACCTAGAAAACTATAGCGGTGATGAACTAAACACTCGAATTGCTGATGATGAAAAAGTCATTCCCTTTTTTGTTGAGAACATTGATTTAATTGCTGAAGCTTTAGGGCTACTACCAAGTAAAAATCAAAATTCATGGCGCTATTATGATCCAATCAAGGCATTAGCTCTATTACAACGTTTCCCACAAGTACCTAAACAGTTTATTCCTCGATTACTTGAGTTCGCTTTGGGGGATGGAAAACGTTTACGTTTTGACGCTCAGGAAGTATTAAAAAAACTCCCTGATATTCATTTAAGAGCGATTGAAGCTTTAGAAAATGGTAAACAAGAAATTCGTATTACAGCAGTCGAATGGTTAGCGCGTTTACAACATCCTTCTGCGGTCACAGCGCTTTATGATTTATTAAAAAAAGAGAAAAAAGAAGTTGTTATTGCTGCAATTCTTACGGCTTTAGAGCAGTTAGGTGAGGATATTAATATTTATCTTTCGCCAAAAGCATTGCTCAAAGATGCTGAAAAGGGTCTGAAAGCTAAGATTGCTAGTAGTTTTACTTGGTTTGATTTACAGCATTTACCTCAAGCGCAGTGGCAAGATGGTACAACAGTTGAGCCTCAAATTATTCAATGGTGGGTCGTTTTAGCAGACAAATTGAAAGACCCTGTACCCAATGCATTGTTACAGCGTTATATGGGACTGTTAAATGATAAAAGCCAACAAACGCTTGCATTGTATTTACTGCAAAGTTTTATATATCAAGATACTCGTAATCCAACTTTAGAAGAGGCGATGGAGGTTGCAACGAAAGAAGCACCGAGTCGTTTAGCATCTTATCAAGATTCATTTAAACGCTGGGGACAAAAGTACCCTGAATATTATGGACGTTATGAACACATCACACTGGAAGAAGTGGTTGAAGAAATTAAACGTGAGCGTTTAGCAATTTATTTAGGTTCTGCAATTAAAAGTAAAGGAATGTTGGCACTGACTTTTAAAACGCAAGGTAGTGTTGCGGTGAAATTGTTGCAAGATTATATGAAGCAACATTACCAACGTCGTGCACAAATCGAAGCGATGTTGAGTAGTTTTTCAATTAGTGATGATCCATTGATCATTCAATTACTTCTGAGTTTGTCACGTCGTTACCGCACTGCATCTGTTCAGAATCTAGCGAAACAATTGGTTGAACAAATCGCAGAGCGCAATCAATGGAGTAGTGATGAATTGGCAGATCGCACAATTCCGACCGCAGGCTTAGATGATGCAGGTGTACTGAGTCTAGAGTATGGTTCTCGAGTCTTAACTGCCTATGTAGATGATAAAGATAAGTTCGTACTTAAAAACGAAGATGGAAAAATGATTAAAGCCTTGCCTGCTGCACGACAAGGTGATGACGAAAGCTTAATTAAAGAAGCTAAATCATTATTCAGTAGTAGTAAGAAAGAATTTAAACAAGTGATTGATCTACAAACACAACGCTTATATGAAGCGATGTGTAGTGAGCGAACTTGGAGCAGTACGGATTGGCAAGAATACCTATTTGCTCACCCAATTATGAAACGTTTAATTCAACGTTTAGTTTGGTTGGAGCTTTCTTCAGAAGGTGAAGTTTTACAAAGTTTCCGTCCTAGTGATGACGGCAGCTTATTAAATCTTGAAGATGATGAAATTGAATTAGCACAAGATAGCCAAATCAAAGTTGCACATGGTGTTTTGATCAGCGCTGAAGATGCAGAAGCATGGCAAGCACATTTTAAAGATTATAAAGTAAAGTTCCTATTTGAGCAGATGACACACCAGCTTCCAGTTTTTGAAGCACATGCGGAAATTATTGAGGATCGTAAAGGCTGGTTAACCGATACATTTACTTTACGTGGAGTGATTACCAAGCTTGGTTATCAACGTGCTTCAATTGAAGATGGTGGCTCTTTTGATAGTTACTTTAAACCATTTAGCCAAATTGGTTTATCTGCGGTGATTCGTTTTAGTGGCAGTTATGTGCCTGAGGAAAATCTTGCAGCTGTATTGTACGACCTCAGTTTTGAGAAAAAGAATGTGCGTTCTTGGCGTGACAGTGGAATGAATTTAGCAGATGTACCGCCAGTGTTATTAGCTGAAACTTATGCTGATTATTTAAAAGTTGCCGAGGCATGTTCTGGTTTTGATCCCGAATGGCAGAAGAAAACACCTTGGTAAAATGGTAAATATATGAATCCACAAGATATTATTAAATTAAGTGCTGAACAACGTTTTGCAGAAGAACTTGCAATAATTAGTGAGCATGACCATGCGCCTAAACCACAAGGTTGGTTACGTTCGCCACGTGCTGTACGCCAATTTATTCTCGGTGATGAGAAATTAGCGATTAGCCGTAA
The DNA here is from genome assembly GCF_015351505.1 of Acinetobacter sp. SK-43. Lineage (NCBI taxonomy): Bacteria > Pseudomonadati > Pseudomonadota > Gammaproteobacteria > Moraxellales > Moraxellaceae > Acinetobacter > Acinetobacter sp. SK-43. Next base: position 111,119 of record NZ_JADKPY010000071.1, on the reverse strand, counting down.
ATTTTATGGTGATGATGCTTTAGTCGACAGAGCGATTGTGACTTTACTGGGCAAACAAGGTCTCATGTTAGTAGGTGAACCAGGTACAGCAAAATCTATGCTGTCTGAATTATTAGCAGCAGCGATTAGTGGTGACTCAGGACTTACCATTCAAGGAACAGCAGGCACGACTGAAGATCATCTCAAATATTCATGGAACTATGCTTTATTGCTTGCTGAAGGTCCCAATGAGAAGTCTTTAGTTGCATCACCTGTTTATCAAGCGATGCAGCATGGCAAGATCATTCGTTTCGAGGAAATCACGCGTTGTCCACCTGAAATTCAGGATGTCTTAGTTTCATTAATGTCTGAAAAGACCATGATGATTCCTGAGCTTGGGGATCAAGGTCGTGTTTATGCCAAAGCAGGATTTAATATTATTGCTACCGCCAACTTAAGAGATCGCGGTGTGCATGAGATGTCTTCGGCATTGAAACGTCGTTTTAATTTTGAAACTGTACGACCGATTGCTGATCCTGTTTTTGAACGTGAGCTTGTACTGACTCAGTTGAAACGCGAGTTAGGTGATTTATCTAATCAGATTCAAATGTCTGAATCTGTGGTTGATCTACTGGTTACAGTTTTTCAAGAGTTGCGTCAAGGCACAACCAAAGACGGTACATCAATTAAAACACCTGATGCTGTGATGTCGACTGCTGAAGCGGTCAATATCGCTTATGCAGCTGCTTTAGAAGGCTATTATTTAGGTGATCAATCTTTGAGTGGTGCTGCGATTGCGCGTCAGTTGATTGGCGTGGTGTTAAAAGATAATGCTGATGATGCCAAGCGGATGCGTTTTTATATGGATAATGTTGCCCGTGAACGTGCCAAACTGGATGTAACTTGGAAGGCTTTTTTTGATGCTGGAAAAACGTTTTGGCAGTAGATTTTTTGAGTCTTAACTGAGTCGTGCCGAGTTCTCATCTTATTTGAGGATAAGCCTTCGGCTCGACCTACTTTTGTTTCGACAAAAGTAGGTAAAACCATTTGTCATTCACAGAACCTGTTGACTTCTTACATTTAGTTAATCGAGTCGCAGAAACAACATTTGACAGATACCACGCAGGCTGTGAATGACGTTCCGAGTATCAGATGTTGTATGTAGTTTATATAAAAAGTGAAAATTTATTGAAATAAAGAATATGACGATACCACAACGCTTACAACAAGCATTAAAACAGCAAAAGGCTTTGGCAGATAAGGGTATTCATTTTTTACCTATTCGCCATCATAGCCCAGCGTGTGCTTATGCTGCTTTACAATCGTTGCAGCAATTACAGCCTAAACACATATTGATTGAAGCACCACGTTCATTTAATCGTTTAATTGCAGATTTACAGCATCCAGATAGTCAGCCACCACTAGCTGTACTGTGTCAAACCGAAATCATGGAAGCAAATAATAATGCTGCTGATGATGAAAAGACGGAACAGAAACAAACGCGTACTGCTTATTATCCATTTTGCGATTATTCACCTGAATGGGTTGCGCTGCGATATGCGCCAGAAATTAATGCTGAGGTTGAGTTTATTGATTTAGCATGGACAAGTCAGATTGATCATGAATTAAAGACGATCACCAAACAAACTTGGCAAAGTCGAAGCTTACAGCAAGAGCGCTATTTGGCTCATAGTCAGTATTTACAAACCCTAGCACAGAAGTTGCACTGTCGAAATCATGATGAACTTTGGGATCACTTATTTGAGTTAAAGCCAAAGCTGGAGATGCATGATTGGCAAAGCTTTTTCCATGAGGTGCTCGTTTGGTGTGCTATGTCTCGTTTAGATTATGAGGATAGCGTTTTAGAAGCTGATGCTTCTTTAATCCGAGAACAATGCATGCTGCAAACCATCTTAGAATGTTATGCAAATAAAAAGGGTACAATCTGTATCCTCACAGGTGGTTTTCATACCTTAGCCTTAATTGAGCAATTGGCAGCATATTTACTGGTTGAGAAACCTAAGAAAATTAAAAAAATGAAGTCAGCCGATCAGGATGACCAAGCGTGGTTGATTCGTTATAGTTTTGATCGTCTTGATGCTTTAAATGGTTATGCTTCTGGTATGCCATCACCTGCATTTTATCAACGTTGCTGGCAACATATGATGGAGAAACCCTTTGATGATGCTCAACAGCGACAAGCCTTAATCGTTGAGTCACTGTCTGATTTTTCTACGCAATTACGCGAACAGCAGATTTTAGAAAGCAGTTTTATTACGGTTAAAAATGCAACTGAACAGGCGATTAGATTAGCGACTTTAAGAGGACATCATTTAATTAGTCGTTTTGATTTGATTGATGCCTGTCAAAGTAGTTTTGTCAAAGGCAGTTTAGATGAGGGACAACAAGCATTTCAAAGCCTATTGAAGCAAATTCTGGGTGGTGCGCGTCTAGGACAAGTGGTGCAATCCACACAGACCCCACCATTGTTAGCTCAAGTCTATGATCTAGCAAAAGTTCATCGTTTTAAATTGGATGAAACGACGACCAAACGCGCAAAACTGGATGTCTTTCGTAATCAAAAACATCGTTTGCGCAGTCGTTTTCTACATTTACTTGATTTCTTGCAAGTGGGATTTGCCAAGTCAGTGAGTGGCCCAGATTTCTTAGGTGGTGGGCGCTTACATTTATTATTTGAAGAATGGGATTATGCATGGACACCCCATGTTGAAGCCCAGTTGATTGAATTATCCGAGTTAGGAAGTGAGTTAAATACTGTTGCAGTACAAAAACTCTTGCATATCAAACAGACTTTTTCTCAAACAGGACAAGGAAGGTCATCACATCTTGCAGTACAGCTTTTAATTCGAGCAGCATTGATGGGATTGCACAAACAAATTCCAATTCTGTTTGCTGAAGTTCAACAATTCTTACCCACTGATCCTGATTTGGATTCGGTGATTCAATGTGGACAAAAATTATTAAATTTATGGACAGGCAAAGATTTCTTAGCTTTTCAGCAACAACCTGAACTTAAAGCACTGATGCAGCAAATCATTCCCACAGCATTATTTTTACTGTCTCAGTTGGCAACGCCACCAGCAGATCAACAACAGCAAATTCTGAATCAAGTTTTGCAATTACGCAATTTGTCTAAGCAGATAAATCGTGTAGTAAGTGGTGAGCTAAATTTTCTAGCGCAATTTTATAATGCTTTAGCACGATTAAATACGGACTGGCAAAAGCTAGATGTGTTGGCGGGTGCGGTTGATGCCTTACGTTTTATTGATGGTGATTTGACTGAACAGGATTTAAAACAATCAGTTCAGCGACATTTTGGTTTAGGTGCTAACCCTGAACATGCAGTTGCTTATCTATCTGGAATGATGCAAAGCGCACCTGAATTATTATTGCGTTATTCTGCAATGGCACAACTACTGAATCAACTGTTATTAAAATGGGACGAGGCTGCCTTTGTGGCGATTCTACCTGATTTACGCCAAGCATTTACTCATTTTAAACCGAAGGAAACGGCAGCTTTTGCTGAGCAGATTGCGCAGTTGAATGATGTTTCAAGTTTGGATATCTCTCAATATATCAGTGAGGTTTCGCAAGCTGAAATGCTACAAGGTGTTCAATTAAATCAACAACTACAAGAATTTTTGATCGAGCGAAATTTACAAGGTTGGTTAGTATAATGAATGATTCAAACTCTAATAACCTTGCAGCACGTTGGCGGTTGATTCTGGGTCGCTATAGTGATCGAGCTTTGGATCAGGTACAGCTTGATGCAGAACAATTACGTTTGGAACGTACTCTCGATTATTTATACAACCGTGAGTATGAACAACGAGGTCATGTTGCAGGGGGGTCTCGTCATGGCTCATTAGATGACTCACAGCTCACTGCAATTAATTGGCTCAATCAAGCGCGAAGATTATTTCCGCAAAGTACCTTTGAACGTATTCAAACTCAAGCAGTTGAACGCTACCAATTAGATGCATTACTCAAAGATCCGCAAAGCTTAAAAAGTTTAGAGCCTACACCTCAGCTTGCTAAAGCATTATTGACGATGCGTGGGCGAATGAATGCGCAAACTCGAGATGCTGTCCGAGAGATTATTCAAACTGTAGTAGAGCAAATCGTTGCACGATTAAAACCCAACTTTATCAATGCGATTCATGGTCGACGCAATCGTTTTCGCCGTTCTTTGATCGCAAATAGTCAGAACTTTGACTGGCGACGCACGATTCGGGAAAATCTAAAACACTATAACGCTGATTTAAATAAGCTCATTATTCAACAACCATTCTTCAATGCGAGGGTACAACGTCATTTACCTTGGACTGTCGTGTTGTGCGTGGACCAAAGTGGTTCAATGATGAATTCTGTCATGTACAGTGCGATTTGTGCCAGCATTCTCGCAAGTTTACCTGCTGTAAAAGTACATCTCGTATTATTTGATACCAATATTGTTGATTTATCTCATATGGCACATGACCCCGTTGAAGTGCTATTGACTGTTCAGCTTGGTGGTGGCACAGACATTGCCAAAGCGGTGAATTATTGCGAACGTTTTATCACACAACCAAATCGCACGATTTTTACCTTAATAAGCGATTTTGAAGAAGGTGGTTCTGTAGCACATTTACTCAATGCAATGAGTCGCTTGCAAAGTCAACACGTAAAGTTATTGGGTTTAGCTGCTTTAGATGAACAAGCTAACCCGGTCTATGATATTCAAATGGCACAGAAGCTGAATGAGAGGGGCATGTCTGTTGCAGCGCTAACCCCTGAACATTTTGCTGAATGGATGGCGGAGGTGATGCAATGAGCTGGCAACACCAATATTTGGCTTATGATCAAGACAGTCTTGCTACTTATGCAAATACTGGTTTGGTTCGCCGTGCCTTAAAAGATATTGAGGCAGGAAAGGTTATTTTACAAACGGAGCAATCTGAACACATCACCATTGAGAGTGATGGTCAACAGGTTGGTTTATCATCGGCAGGTTTAGTCAATGCATCATGTAGTTGCCCTGCAACAGGTGCTTGTAAGCACATTGTCGCAGCCGTTTTATATCTGCAACAACATTTACAAAATTCAGTTCAGCAACCAATCGAAAATCTAACAACAGACTCAGCTGAGGATATTCAAAGTACGACTGTTGAATTGGTTGAACAACTTGAAAATAATTTCCAACCCAATCTGATCGAAGAAATATTGAGAGTTGACCTCAACCAAATCGCAAAGAAAATAGGTAAAGCTCAAACTCAAAAAGCCATCAAACTCGCTCGTCTTTGGCAAAAAGAACAACAAACAGAATTATTTGAAGAAGAATACAGTTTAAAAATTCGTATCAAGAGTCTGGCTGAAGACATTATTTATGTGGCAGGGGCTAGTTTTGCTGGAATGCTGTCAAATTTAGAAAAGGATCAGTCAGCATATTATCTAGCTGCTTTAAGTGAAGTACAGCGACTGCAAGGAAAATTCTGGACTGAGTTGGAACTCAATGAGACAGAGAATCCCGCAATTCTGAGTGAGAGTGAAGGTCAATTTATTATTGAATTAAAAGATGATCTTGCTCAGTTGATTGAGTTTGGTTTATCGCATGTAAATGAAATGACTGCACGACAACTACATCTACTGAATATGTCTGCTAGAAGTGAGTCATTACCTCGTTTGGCTGCAATGTTAAGGCAACTGAGCGGTCAGGTTACTCGACTTTTAAATCGTGACGAACATAGTTCTGAACACGAAACATTATTATATTTAGCTCAAATCAATGCGTATCTTTACCAGTTAGAACATGCTGAGGGTGAGGCTTTAGTTCGCTTAAGAGGTAAATCACGTCGTCAATATGAAGTAGATCAGGAACAAATAGATTTAGAGCTTTTACCTTTAGGCGCACGTTGGTGGCGAACATTGGGTGGTGCTAGAGGAATCACTTTATATTTCTCAGAGCAAGAAAACCCTCAAATTTTTGAGGTGACACTAGCGCGTACTGAAAATAATGATCTGAACTTTAATCGTCACAATGCATGGTCTCAGCAAAGCATTTGGATGATGACAGCTCAACAACTCATGCAAAAAAAAGTACGATTACAACAGCCAAGATTTTCTGAGGATGATCGTTTATCTGCTTCAGGACAAAGTCGAGCCTTACCACTTAATAACTTAAAAGATCTTCAGGATTTTAGTATTTATCAACACATCGGATTTGATAATTGGCACAAACTACAGCAACGTTGGCAGCAACAATTACAAAGTATTGAAGGTATTGATCAAACAGTAATGCTTAATATTTCTAGCTATGACAATCCTCAAGTTGATGAAATTGAGCAATGTTTGTGGTGGACGGTCTATGATCAGAATCAATCAGCGATACATTTACGTTTAGATTGGAAAACGTCAGAAATAGAAAAAATTCGTCAGCTCGAACGCTTGTGTAATCAAAAAACTCAAATTAACTCTGTTTTTGTATATTGCCAGATTAAAGGGCATACCTTGGTGTTATCGCCAATTAGTTTATTGATCACGCAAAATGAAAAAACTCGCTTGTTTAACCTAGATTTTGATCAATTCACTGAATCAAAAAAAACCTTGAAAGAAAGTATCGTTGGACGGATTGAACAACTCTTAATGATGAAACAACAACAGAGAGCAAAATTTTCATCTATTCAAATGAGTTTAAGTCAAAAAGTGTGTGAACCAATTTTTGATGTATTACTTAGTCTGAGTTGCTCAGGACGTTTGATGCTGAGTTCATCACAGATCGAAACATTGCAACAACAACGTCAGTTGGCATTAGACGCAGGAATGAACATACTTGCAAAGCAAATCACATCACCTTTAGCCGAGTGTAAAATCAATGTTGAGTCAATTTTACGGCTTATTTATCTCTGTGATTTAATTCTACGAATGCAAGTGGAGTTACCAATTCAACTGAATCAAAACTTGTAATATGTTTGATATTTGATTGTAGTTAAAGAAAACTCGTTGGATTAATTCTAGATTTTTCATACTTTATGTTGTTTGGATAAGCAGATTTGGGGTTTTACTAAGGCTTAGAAGCTAGTTTTAGATTGTTTTAGTCGGATAATTATCGTCTCTCGTATTCTATAAACTTCGATAAAAAATAGACTATTATCAAATAACGAGAGTTTTTATACTTTTCTTGACTTAATCGACATCATCTAAGTAAAAGCAGTCAATTCTATTTTGATTTAATGACCTTAACTTGAATAAAAACTATTGGGAAATAGCTAAAAATGGACCGTTTAACCCAAAAAAATAAGTGCAGGATGTCAATTAAATCAATTCTTATCTCAGGAATGTTGGTCTCGTCATTCGCCATGATGAGTCCAACCTATGCTGCACCTGAAGGGAAGTTAGATCTAACACTTTCAACTCATTCGCAGAATAAAGTTAAAAAACTGCTCAATGACCCTAAAACTTGGCAGCAGATTCCTAAACAGGTCACTTTATGTGTGTATTCGCCGAATGGTGAGCATAGTGAAGCATTTGAACAAGCAACTAGCTATATCACTGAAATTCCAAGAATGGTAAACGTCGCTAAGCAGTTTGGTGTCAATATGAAAGTTGCTCGTCCTTCGCATTTACAATTTAAACTGGATTTTGATTATCCTAAACTTAAAAAAACAGCATCTACATTGGTGAACCTAAAGGTTTATACCAATGAAGCTGTTTTAACCGAAGATTTTCGTAGTAAACGCTGTGATGGTGCAGGTATTAGTAATCTACGAGCGAAACAATTTAATAAATTTGTTGGAAGTATTGATGCAATTGGTGCACTACAAACATACAAACAATTGAGCGCAGTGATCCAAGTTTTAGCAAATCCAAAGTTTGATGAAAAGATGGTGAACAAAGACTATGAGGTTGTCGGGGTAGTGCCATTAGGTGCTGCTTATATTATGGTCAACGATCGAAATATTAATACTCTAGCTAAAGCTGCAGGTAAAAAGATTGCTGTATTCCAATTCGATGAAACCCAAAAGAAATTAGTTCAAAATGTAGGTGCTCAACCTATTTCGGTAGATTTAGTGAGTGTCGGTGGTAAATTCAACAATAAAGAAGTCGATATTATGGCTGGACCTGCGATATTGTTTGAACCACTTGAGTTACATAAAGGGATGAGTGATAAGTCTGGCAAAGTTGTTGGTGGGATTATCAAGTTCCCTGTCATTCAAGTGACAGGCACATTGATCATGCATCGCAATAAATTCCCAGCAGGAATGGGATCAATTGCGCGTGAGGTCATTTCTAAACAGCTCAATCCAGCATTTGAATTTGTCGATAAATTGGAAGCTAAAATTCCAAGTAAATATTGGTTAACACTAAATGAAAGTGATAAGCCTGGTTATGTTCGACTTATGCGTGAAGCACGGATCCAAATGACGAAAGAAGGCTATTACGATCCAGATATGATGAAGTTGCTGAAACAGGTTCGTTGTTCACAAGCGCCAAGTCACTATGAATGTGCCTTGAACGATGAATAGATCTTAAAATTTTGAACTGATAACGCCATAGTACATATCACATGTGCTATGGTTTTTTTAATTTGAAATGTACTAAAAATAAGAAGAGTTTTGAAGGTTATAAAAATAAAAAACGTTTTGATTGAGAGGGGGATTATAAATTGATTTTTCTTTTGGTGAGAACCATTAGAAAAGTAATGCTCCAGAGGTGCCGCTGCATGGTCGTTACCCTGAACCCGATGAGTTCAAGGTGGAGGTGACGTACACTTACTGGGTTTCCTACTCGAGGCAGGCATACACTCAAAATGTACAGGACACATCCATAAATTTAAGTATCGGCAGGGGACTAGACGTACTGGCGAACACCCTAGAGACAGTTTTAGTATAACTGATCTTTACACGATGACAATCCTTGCAGATCACATATCTGTAAAGATACTTACTAATTGATGGGGCTTTGTGCAATTTTACTCAACAGTTTGTTCGACATCTTCCAAGATGGTTTGAAGTAGGCGTTCACAGTGAGCATATTCCTGCAAAGATTTATTCAAACTAAACACATCTTGTGCCATCTGTAAGGCAACCATAATGACTAACTTATTGTGTTCTACACGAGGAGCGTTACGTCGCATATCCTGAAACTTTTGATTCAGTAGCTCAGCTGCACGCTCTAATTCTTCACGTTTGTCTTCAGTGGTATTTAAGCGAAAAGTCTGTTCAATTAAACGAAGTTCTACTGTCACTTGTTCACTCATGATCAGTTTTCCTCTTGTAGTTCAGCATTCGGGTGAGCAAGTTGCTGAATTTCTTGTGCATGATGATCTTGCGCAGTACCTAGGATGGCAAGACGTTGAATAATTGCTTCAACTTTTGATTTTGCAAGCTCATTTTTTTGCAATAAACGATCACGATCTTGCTGAAGATCTTGGATTTCTTGCTGGCTATGACGTTGTTGCGCTTGGAGCTTCTCTTTAGTCACACGTAAATCATTACGCTCTGCCAAAATCTCTTGAAAGCGATTTTTTAAGTCAGTGGTACTTTTTTCCAAGCGGCTATAGCGTTCCGCTAGTGTTGTCGCATCTTGATTGAGCTGCTTAAATTGATCTTGTAACTGAGTTAATTGTTCAGTTAAGTTATCAACTTCGTCCTGCTTTTGCGTGATGATGCTATTTTTTTGCACGATTTGTGCATGATGGTCTGTTTCAGCTAAAGCTTTAGCTTCAGTGAGCGAAGTGTTTTCGCGCTCTAAATGATGTAAACGTGTTTTTAAAACACCAATATGCGCTTGTAGACGCTGTAATTGTTCTAACATAACGAGGTCGCACAGAGTTGCAATCAAAGGTAATATATACAGCAGTATAGAGATTGGATAAACGAATGCAAGACGATATTTCAGGTTGGACGGATTGGAATGCCCATTTTGATGGGATTGAAGAGATTTCAAGTCCAAGTGAGTTACATGGATTACTCACAGGTATAGTTTGTGTCACACAATCACCAACCAAAGACGAATGGTCACAAATTTTAAATACGTTAAATGTTCCTGCATTATCGGAAGAGGCGTTAGAAAGCTTAACTGACGAAAGCGAAGATGTTTCTCATGCCTTGTCTGACGATGAATTAGATTATTTGCCGATGTTGCCAGATGATAGTCATCAACTTGTTGATCGAGTTCAAGCTTTGGCAGATTGGTGTGCTGGTGTAGTTCTAGGCTTCGGTTTAGCATCAGGACATATTCGTGCTGATGAACAAGAACTCATTGAACACTTACAAGATGTTGCAGCAGTTGAGTTTGAAGACTCAGATAATGATGACGAAGGTGAAGCAAGCTATGAAGAGTTATACGAGTTTGTTCGTTTAATTCCAGTGAGCTTATCGATTGGTCGCAAAAAGATTTCTGTTAGTGAAAGCTCACTCTTAAAAAACTTTCATGCCAAAAGCAGAAATCAAGAAAGCACAGCTGATCCACAAACTATCGTAGAAATGTTTACACCGCATCGTCCGAGCTAATGCGGTATTAAATCTCCCTAATAAATCCCTCTTACTTTTTAGAGGGACTTTCAAGCCGTAGGATAATATGAAACTAACTCAAGCTGATTTTAAACAACGCCGTGATCATTTAGCTCAGAAAATGGGTGCAAATAGTGTTGCTATTATTGCGACACGTGCAGAAATGTACCGCAATCGCGATGCAGACTATAAATATCGAGCCGACAGTAGTTTTTATTATTTAACTGGTTTTGCTGAACCTGAAGCAGTTGCGGTTTTGGAAACCTTCGCTGAAGGTGAAACGTATCGTTATTCCTTATTTTGCCGAGAGCGTAATCGCGAAATGGAGATTTGGAATGGATACCGTGCTGGTGTGGAAGGGGCTGTTGAAATCTATGGTGCAGATGAAGCATTTGCAATAGATTTATTGGATCAGGAAATCATTGCAAAGCTTTTAAATAAAGATCGTCTGTATTTTCGAATTGGTCATCAAGCTGAGTTTGATGCCAGAGTAAGTCAATGGATTCAAAAAGCTGATGCTCAACAACGTCGTGGATCAACCTCTCCAGCAGAGGTCATTCAGCTTGATCGACTTATAGATGAGATGCGTCTGAAAAAATCAGCGCAAGAAATCGAGCTAATGCAGATCGCATCAAATATCAGTGCTGATGCACATACACGTGCTATGCAATCAGTGAAACCAGAAATGATGGAGTATGCACTTGAAGCAGAACTCAATTATATTTTTGGTAAAAATGGTTGTGTACCAGCCTACAATAGTATTGTCGGTGGTGGAGAGAATGCGTGCATTTTGCATTACGTAGAAAACAATAAACCATTAAAAGATGGTGATTTGGTTTTAATAGATGCTGCTTGTGAATATGAATTCTATGCATCTGATATCACTCGTACTTTCCCAGTCAATGGTAAGTTTAGTCCTGAGCAAAAAGCACTTTACAATATTGTATTAGATGCACAACTAGCTGCGATTGATGCAACACGTATCGGCAATCACTACAAATATCCACATGAAGTCGCTGTAAAAATTTTAACTCAAGGTTTGGTTGATCTTGGCTTACTTAGCGGTAATGTAGCTGAGTTGGTTGAAAATGAAGCATTCCGTCAATTTTTCATGCATGGTACAGGTCACTGGCTAGGTATGGATGTGCATGATGTTGGTGCTTATAAGCATGGCGAAGACTGGCGTGCTTATGAAGCAGGTATGGTAGTCACCGTTGAGCCTGGTTTATACGTCGCACCTGATGATGAAACAGTTGAGGCGAAATGGCGTGGTATTGGTATTCGTATCGAAGATGATATTGTAGTCACTGAAAATGGACCGTTGGTTTTGACTAAGAATGTAGTGAAAACTGTTGAAGAAATTGAGCAATTAATGGCTAGTTAAGTCTGAAATATTGATCTAAAGGCTTATTCTAGGATAAGCCTTTTTTATTTGTCGAATTAAAATAAAACACAGACCAAACAAAGTACAAATTCCAATCCCAATTTGAGTTAGAGTAAGATAGGCTAGAGTATGTAGATATTTCATAAATGCTTGCGACAGTGGATATTTTTTAGGTGATACAAGGCATGGCTTATGAAATTTAGTCATTCTACATAAATAAGCCATAACGCAGTAGCGACAAAAAATATCCCTGTCCCACAGGGTTATGGCTAAAACTTCCTTAAACTTTGTTATGAAACTTGACAAGGAGTTGCCATTGCCTACGTTTCATGCCTCGTTTAAGTTGTTTTAGCCTATAACGCAACCATAGATGAAATATCAACAGACCCTTAACATCAAGTCATGAAAAACTGATAAGGAATAATATTATGCAGCAACAAGTCATCATTGTCGGTGGGGGTATGGTTGGACTCAGCCTTGCTTTAATGTTGGCAAAATCTAATATTGCCGTAAAGCTATTAGAAGCTGTGAAATATCCAAATTACGATGACGAAAATCTAGCTCCATATCACTCAAGTTTTGATGCGCGTAACACCGCTTTGTCACGCCGTAGCGTGCAAATTTATCAAAAGTTAGGATTGTGGGATGCATTACAACAGCATGCGACCCCAATTTTACAAGTGCATATCACAGAGCAGGGTAGCTTTGGTAAAGCACGACTAGTCGCAGAACAAGAGAAAGTAGAAAGCTTTGGGCAAGTAATTGAAAATGCGTGGTTAGGTCGAGTATTACTCACCCAAGTTCGTCAGCAGCCGCTGATTGAATTAATTGATGGGGTACAAGTGACGTCACTGACACAAGATGCAGATGAGGTTCACATTGAAGCCATGCGTAATGGTGAATACATACACTCGCTCAAATCAAAGTTAGTGATCGCAGCAGATGGTCGTGATTCTTTCTGTCGTCAAGCAATTGGTGTGGGTGTGGATGAACATGATTATGACCAAGTTGCGATTGTCACAACGGTTCAAACCTCTAAACCTCATCAACAGGTTGGTTTTGAGCGTTTTAGCGCATTAGGACCATTGGCGTTATTACCTTTACCTGGTGAATATCGTCGTTCTGTCGTTTGGCCAGTTAAAAAAGGTACTGAAGCTGAATGGTTGGGTGAAGAAAATGATCAACACTTCTTAGATGCCCTACAAGAAACTTATGGCGATCGTGCGGGTAAATTTGAAAAAACGGGTAAACGTTTTAGTTATCCATTGTCACAAGTTTTGGCTTACAAGCAGGCGGTTGGTCGTGTAGTTCTCATGGGTAATGCAGCGCACACAATTCATCCTGTTGCAGGGCAAGGCTTTAACCTTTGTTTGCGAGATGCCGATGTATTGGTTCGCTATTTACTAGAGCAGTTAGCGAAGTCTGATGATATTGGTCATCCTGATAATTTATTGGCTTATGAGCAAGCACGTTTAACAGATCAGCAGCGTGTGATTAAGTTCTGTGATTCAGTGGTGCGTGGTTTTAGTAATCAAAATCCGCTTCTTAAATTAATAAGAAATACAGGATTGATTGCATTTGATGTGATTCCTGGCATTAAGCCTTTGGTTGCGAACTACGCGATGGGGCTAAAAGCATGAGTGAAATGTTAGATGTCGTCATTGTTGGTGGTGGATTAGTCGGTGGTTTAACAGCTTTGTTGCTAGCACAAGGTGGCGTGCAAGCAACTGTATTGGATGCTGCACCAGTGCTTGATCAAGACAAAACTTTAGCCGTGATGAATCCACGTGTGTTGGCTTTAAGTCAAGCAACGATTCATCTACTAAAGACAGTTGATGTTTGGAATGATTTAGCACGACAAATGCCATATTCAGGTATGCAAGTCTGGAATAAAAATGGTTATGGTGAAATAAATTTTGGACATGCTTCCGAAGAGCAACCTCGTGCAGATCAAGCTTTAGGTTCAATGGTTGAGCCAAGTGTTTTGAATATTGCGATACAGCAAAAAATGTTACAGCAGCTCAAAGATTACCGTACCCAAGTAAAAGTTATTCGCATTGAGCAAATTGCAAAAGGTTGGTCGATTCAACTCGCCGATGGCACGATCCTCAAAACTAAGTTATTGATCGGTGCTGATGGTGCAAACTCATTTGTACGTGAGCAAGCTTATATTGATTTAGATATTTTAGACTACAAACAAGCTGCAATCAGTTGTGCGATTAAAACGACACAACCGAATCAATATGTCGCACGCCAAATTTTTCTACCTACTGGTCCACTTGCATTTCTACCTATGGCAAGCTTAGATCAACAAGAAAATGGCTACTGGCAATCAATTGTATGGACTCTACCTGATGATTATGCGGATGAATATTCGAAGTTATCAGATCAAGAGTTTATGCAATTACTGACACGTGAAAGTTTGCAAATGTTGGGTGACGTGGTTGATGTAAGATCAAGAGCACAATTCCCACTTAAAGCAAGAGCAGCTCAGCGTTATATCAAATCTAGTTTAGCTTTGATTGGAGATGCTGCACATGTCATCCATCCTTTGGCAGGTCAGGGCGTAAATATCGGTTGCTTAGACGCAGCAGTTTTATGTGATGTTTTATTGCATGATTTAAAACGTGGTGTATGGGCAAATGAGCAAACTTTGCTTCGCTATGAACATCAACGTAAAGGTCAAAACGACGCCATGATGCACAGTATGTCAGCAATCGGGTGGTTAGAAAGTTCAGAGCTATTTCCATTTGTTTGGGCAAGGAACTTTGGATTAAAGCAAGTCGAACAATTTGAAGTACTCAAGGAGCGCTTTATACAACAAGCGAATGGATTGGGTGCATTGCAACACACACGCTACGCTTGCTAAAAAATAGTAGATATTTTTTATACAATCATTTATAAATCAGAGTGAATTTGGTCGTTAAAAGTACAATTTGTTAAACATTCTACTTTGATAAATGAGAAGAGCTTGTTACATTTCACAAAGTTCTGATGACCAAATAACGATGATGAAGATTTAGTCATTGTGGGGAGAGTAATATGACGGAAATTAATGATTACGATGAAAATACTGAAGACTCTGCTGTAGACGATGAAGAGGCGAAAGCAGCAGAAAGCGGTGCAGATAGCGAAGAAGCAACGATTGATGATGCTGATCTAGCTGAAGCTGAAACGCTAACAGTGACTGCTAAACAGAAGCAGCGTCAGGCTTTGGAAGATGAAGTGGCTGCGTTCCTCGCTCGTGGTGGCAGAATTACTGAAGTTCCTCCTGGTGAACATCACGACTGAATTTAAAGCATTTCAAAGGCATCACGATTGTGATGCTTTTTTATGTTGATGTAATGTGAGATCGCATTCTAGTGGCTGATGTAATCCTTTTAAAATTCCGCATTGTTCTATCGTGCGGTGTTGAGAGCATTGTTGTTTCAGTTGAATAAAGTCTTGCTTGAGGTGCTCTAAATTTTGAATCTTTTGAGAAACTTCATTAAGGTATTGATCAATCAAGTGATCAACTTCGATACAGGTTTGGTTGGGATGAGTTGATAACTCTTTCAACTTTTGAATATCTTGCAGGGTTATGCCCAATTCGCGGCAATGTTTTAAAAATAAAAGTTCTGAAAGTATCTCTTCAGAATAATGTCGATAATTTCCTGCTGTACGTTTTGCTTTTTCAAGTAATCCAATCTTTTCATAATAACGAATGGTATCGATTGAAACACCTGACTTTTTAGATAATTGCCCAATTGTAAAATTCATTATGCTTGACTCTAGAGCTACTCAAGGGTTTTTAATCACTATAAAAGATTCTTAGAGAAAAGTCATGGCAGGATGTGGTTGTAATACAGCGTGTTCCCCAGCAAAAACAATGAGTCCTAAGTTTAGAAAGGCATTATGGATCGCATTAATTTTAAATGCACTTATGTTTTTTGTAGAAATCATCGGAGGAGCGCATGCACAATCTGTGTCTTTATGGGCTGATGCACTAGATTTTGCAGGAGATGCTGCAAACTATGCTATTTCATTAATTGTGCTTTCTATGAGTTTGTATTGGCGAGCAACGGCAGCTTTACTGAAAGGAATCACAATGGCTGCTTTTGGTATCTTTGTGATCATTAAAGTGATTTGGTCATGGTGGATAGGTGTGATACCTGAACCTATGCTAATGGGAGCTATTGGGATATTGGCATTACTGGTTAACGTATTTGTTGCCATCATGCTTTATACATTTCGAGATGGTGATGCCAATATGCGTTCCGTATGGTTGTGTAGCCGTAATGATGCGATCGCAAATATTGCGGTAATTTTCGCTGCAGCAAGTGTTTGGGGAACAGGAACCGTCTATCCAGATTTATTGGTCGCTTTTATTATTGCTTACCTCGGTGTGAGCTCAGGATTGAGCGTAATTCAGCAGGCGAGATCAGAGCGAAAAATGGATCAAAGTCGAATTTAACTAAAACGCTAAGTTGATAATCTTTTTAAAAAATGGATGTAGATATTTTCAGTAATCTACATCCATACTATTTTAATCTTGTTGTGTAAGTTCTAAAGCACGTTGGTAGGCAACTTTCTTTTTGATGCCTGTTAAATCAGCTGCCAATTGTGAAGCTGCTTTGACGGAGAGATCTTGTAGTAATCGTTTTAATAAGTCATCTAGCTTATCTTGTTCCATATCTTTTTCAGTCGTAGCACCACCAACGACAACAACGATTTCACCTTTTTCTTGGTTGTGATCATTTTGAATAAACGTTACGAGTTCTTTTAACGTCATTTTTTTGATCGTTTCGAAAGTTTTGGTAATTTCGCGAGCAAAACCTACAGGTCGATCTTCACCAAAGACCTGAACCATGTCTTGGATACATGCCAAAATTCGATGAGGTGCTTCGTAGAAAATTAATGTTTGTGTTTCATCTTTTAGCTTTTCAAGTTGACTAATGCGTTGAGAAGCTTTGGATGGAAGAAATCCTTCGAAACTAAAACGATCGCTAGGCAAACCAACAGCACTTAATGCTGCGATCGCTGCGCATGCACCAGGCACAGGAATAACACGTATTCCATGTTCTTGAGCAGCACGAACCAGTTTGAAACCAGGGTCACTAATTAATGGCGTTCCAGCATCACTGATTAGCGCGACGTCTTCACCATTTAACATTTTTTGGAGAAGTTGATCAATTTTGTTACTTTCATTGTGATCATGACACGCAGTTAATTGAGTTGAGATATTATAGTGTTTAAATAACTGTGCAGATTGACGAGTGTCTTCTGCCGCAACTACCGATACAGACTTTAAAATATCAATTGCACGATAGGTCATGTCATCTAAGTGCCCAATCGGGGTTGCTACAACAAATAATTGAGCACTCATAAAAGGTAACTCCCTAATGTATATAAAAAAATATTGGCTGCCGCTTTTTTTTGCAGCATTTTTGAGCCCAGCTTATGCGGACATCTTGGTGATTCTACCTGAATCTGGTGCTATGGCGCGAGCGAGTGAAAACATTAAACGTGGTTTCTTGAGTGCTTATGCAGCATCTGGCAGCCAAGAAAAAATAATTTTTGCCGATTCAACTAAAAATAGTATGGATTACATCTTTAAGAAGAAGGTGAATAACAAAATTAAATTGGTCGTTGGTCCTTTGGCTAGAACTGATATTGATGTTGTCATGCAACTGGAGCCTAAACTTCCTGTGCTGGCACTAAATGATGTGAATCAAGATGCTGAAAATGTGTGGCAATTTAGTTTGTCGAAACAACATGATGCAGCTGCCTTGACTCAATTATTAAAAAACGATCGCGTAAAAAAATTATGGGTTCTGCGTGAGACTGGTACTGAAGCAGCCACAGAATTATTTATGCAGGCTCTTTCGGTAGAATTTGGTTCAGAAATACAAGTTATAGACACTCTGCCTAAAAAAATCTCGAGAAAGGAAGGGTTGTTACTGCTGGGGCATCATCAATGGATTCAACAACTAGGTGAGCTACCTGAAAAGAAAGTCTATGCAACACCATTAAGTATCGAGCAGGGACAGACTATTCCTTTAGGACTTAGCTTTTGTGATACGCCTGCATTGTATAATGGACAATGGGTAGATCTTATTGAAGCGTATAAAGAGCAGCCTGAAAATATGGCATTTCAACGCTTACTTGCTTTTGGTGGTGATGCATGGACAATCACTCAATATTTATTGAGTAATCAGAATCAGCAAGAAACTTCATTTGTGGGGCGAACTGGTGCAATAAGTTTTAAAGACAATAAAATTTTCAGACAACCAACTTGCTACCAGCAACAAGAGCACGGAATCCAAATCTTAAAATAAGAAATAAATGTCATGACAGAAAACGCAAATGAACTCGGACATTGGGCTGAGCAACAAGCATTAATCTTTCTTCAACAATTTCAATATGAATGTGTCGCTCAAAATTACCATTCACGTTATGGAGAAATCGATTTAATTGTAAAACGACAGAATGAGTTGATCTTTGTAGAGATAAAGGCACGATCGGCAGGGAGCTATGCGGAGTCATGTGAAGTGATTACACGCTCGCAACAACGGAAAATAATAAAGACAGCGCAGCAGTTTTTACAGAATAATCCTGATTATGAGGATTTTGATTGTCGTTTTGATGTGATTTGTTTTGATTTTCCACAGAAAATTGCAAAAACAGTACAACCAGACTTTTCAAAATTGCAGTATGATCAGCAGTGGATTGAACATGCATTTACTTTAGATTGAGCATTAATTTGGTCATTTTGAGATAAATACCTAAGATTGAACAAGTTTGTAGATAGGGAGTCTTGCCAAGTGTTAAAACGTTTAACGATTACGTTACTTTGCGCTGCAAGTTTATCAGGATGTGCGAGTTTTATTTCGGGTGGAACAGGAACTTCACCTGTCGGCACAGATAGTGGGGAACGTAGTCTCGGACAAGTATTTATTGATTCGTCTATCAAGCGTACAGCCAATATTAATTTGTATAAATTAGATCACCGTTTTAAACAGTCCCGCATCAATATTGAAAGTTTTCATAGTAATGTCTTGTTAACGGGGCAGGTACCTGATCCATACTTGAAGCAATTAGCTGAAGATAATCTTCGAGCAATGAGTGATGTCAAAGCTGTACATAACTACATTACTGTTGGTGATAAAGTTGGCTACAACACGATTATGCAAGATGCAACAGTAACCGCAAATACTCGTGGTTTACTGATGAAAGCACCTGTAGTTTCAGATAGTAAAGTATTGGTACACACTGAAAATGGTGTTCTTTATGTCATGGGACGTCTAAATACTGCGGAAATAAGAGATTTGGATGACGTCTTACAAAAAGTTGGTAATGTGAGTAAAATTGTTACTCTGATTGATAATATTGACCAATCATCTGGAACGATGGCGAGTTCAACCACAGCAACTCCTATGGTGGGTACAGTGACGACACAACCTCTCGTTGAAACTCCAGTAGCAATTGATCCCGATCAGGCAGAACCTGCGACTTCTACACCGACTGTACCCTAATTTATGAAGCAACTTATTCAACAAGTTCAAGAAAATGTGACACGGGCGAAAAGCTTTTATCAAGAGTTTCGTCTGTATGATCTAGCCAGTTACTCAATCAATTATCTGACACCAAAGGATACCTTTGAAAAGGAAGAGCATCTTGCCTATGGTTTAAAGGCAAGACATCGTTTAGACCTTTATCGAACTAAAAATCCTAAAAAGCAGCGACCATTGATTGTGTTCGTGCATGGTGGTTCATGGCAACATGGTAATAAACGTGATTATCTTTTCGTAGGTGAAAGTTTTGCTCGAGAAGGTTTTGATGTTGCTGTTATTAATTATCAACTTGCCCCAGAACAAATTTTTCCTGCATTTGTTGATGATCTTGCTCAAGCAATTCATTATCTAAATCAAAACCATGCAAAACTTAATATTTCTACTGAAAACATTATCTTAATGGGGCATTCCGCGGGTGCTTTTAATGTAATGTCAGTGGTTTATTCTCCGTACGCTCAGAACTTCAAATATACTGATAAGATCAAAGCAATCGTGGGAATGGCTGGTCCATATCATTTTGATTATAAAGATGATCCTCTTTCTGAACATGCCTTTGATCAGCATGTACCGTATAAGCAAGTTATGCCATATTATTTTGTCAATCCGAACAAGATTAAGCACTATTTGTTGATGGCGGAAAACGATCAGTTAGTAGGTAGTCATAATACATTTGATCTGGATAAAGCACTAAGAGAAAAAGGCAATCATAGTCATGTGATGGTGATTCCAAAAACAGGACATATTACCATCGTGGCAACACTTGCAAGTTTTGTCAGTCACTACTTCAAAACGAAACGCACCATTATGCATTTCTTGGAAGAGGCTTTAGAAGACTAAATAAAAAAGCATCTTAATTAAGATGCTTTTTTTTGACCTATGATTTGAGTAATCATACTGTGGGCAATACTGCCTTTGAATGGGATTTCAGGTAATTCATTAAACTTGAAGAACTGAGCGTCACTAATTTCTTCTACTTGCAATTCAATGTCACCCGATTCGTATTCAGCATGAAACGCTATCATTAAGTTACTAGGGAATGGCCAAGGTTGGCTAGACATGTAACGAATATTTTTGAGCTTTAAACCAACTTCTTCAAGTGTTTCACGTTGTACAGCCTCTTCAAGAGTTTCGCCAACTTCAACAAAGCCTGCAATCAAACCATACATATTTGATTTGTTATGAGCGGATTTTGCTAGAAGAATCTCGTCAGTCCCTTTTGTGATCACTGTGATAATACAAGGTTGAACTCGAGGATATTGGTGATACCCACAAGCAGGGCAAACCATCGCATATTCTCTCGAATGCACCTCGGTCATATGACCACAATGACTACAGAATTTATGGTTACGACGCCACTCAAGTAATTGGACAGCACGGCTTGCTTGTAAGAAATCCGAAGTATCCCATGATTGTATGAGTTCTCTGATCGGAACTAATTGATAGCCCTCTGGAATTGGCTCGTTATCAAGAAGATCACGTGCAATTACTTGGTCATCGTGATGAATAGGCAAATCACTTGCTAACTTTTCAACTTGAGGTAACTGTAAATTTTCATCTACTAAGAGCTTTTGATGTTGAAAAATATAAGCAAGTGATAGTTGGGTCATTATGCCGCTGCGCTTTGTAACTGTTGACTGTTTGATAATGCCACATCAAACATAGATTGCAACACAGGTTGTTTGTTCTTTAAGTTATCAACTAATAGATCAAGTCCTGCGACAACATTTAAAATACAGTTAATGTGTTCAGCCTCAAAAGTTTCATTTTGAGCAAGTCGATGTTCTGCAAATTGAACTGCACCTAACAAAGCGGTTTGTTGTGCAGTACTTCCCAAGAATAGGGCAGCACCTGATAGTTCTTTGAGATAAATAGGCAGAGACTCTAAATTGTGTGCTGTAGAGTCTTGAGCGTAAAGACTAAGTGTTTGAGTCAGTGTTTCAATCAGAGTTTTGGTTTCGCTTAATAAAGCTTTGTGCGCTTCATCTAAACGATCCAAAGAGATTTGCATGTTATTCACACGTAATTGTAAACGACTTGAAGTATAGTTACGCTCAAGAATCCCGATAGAATTCATCGAAGCCAAGATACTATTCATTAAATGTTGTACTGATGCTGCATCAGTCAATGTATTTGTTTGGCTGAGTTTTTCTGCTTGCTGCGTCAGTTCTTTTGCCGCTTCATTTAGATTGAGAATTTTAAATACATTTGAGAGCTGATGAAGTTTTTGCTGAAGTTCTTGAGTTTTTTCAGCAGACATATTTTCATGGTTATATTCAATCTCGTTGCGGATTTGAGCCATCTCATCCGTCATTAGTTGGCTAATGGTATGAATTGTTTCGTAGTCTGGTCCGTACAAATGGCGACTCAAAACTTGTAGCTGAGTATCACTGAGTAACTCATCACCAATATTAAGCTGTTCACGAATATGATGAGAAAGATCATCTTCTTGACTGATACAAATACTCAAGATATCCGCTAAATCATTTAAGTCAGTTTGAAATGCATTGGGATTAGCAAGAAATTGACCAATATTGGTTTCAATCTTAATAAATGTACGTAAGCGTGCTTCAGTAATCAGTAGATCTTCAATATGTCCTAAACCTACATTCACAAGTTGCCAATATTGTTGACTTGGCAAACCCGATGCTAAACCAGCCATATAAACTGCAACAAGTTTTAAGCCTTGTAAATCCAAAGGTGTTTCTGCTTGTTTAATCAGTTTGTTTAAGCACAATTTATATAACTGATGGACATACTGTGATTTTTCTAAATCAGGGGCTTTTGGCAAATCAAAATTTGGCGTAAAGCAATCCAATAAAGGTTGAATCGTTTGACCTTCTTTAGTGATTGGCTTGCCTAATGCTTTTTCTAAACGATTGAGTGTATCTAATAGGAACTGTGGAACTTTAACTTCACGTAAACAAATGAATTCGATATAACGTTTCAGCATGGTTGTGCCTTCGCTCAAAGCCACAACATCACTGGTTTTAATTTGTTCAGGTTGAGCCATGATTTTACGCATAAGCTCAGCAGAGTATTGCGTAATCTGCGATAGGTGTGGGATATCAATCAACGCTAGAACATTCGTGCATTGTTCAAACTGATTGAGAGCATCATCAATCCCAAATGGCAAGGCTTGTTCTTCGGCAAGAGTATTGACTGCAGTCTCTACCAATTTAATCGAATTATCGATCTCATTTTTTATTATTAATAATGCCGTTGGGTCGAAATGAATCGAGGTTTGGTAAGACATATGACCTACACCTTTCCTAAGTTGTTATATCCATGAACCCTCTATGGAGAGGGTTTAAATCTTTAAGAGTTAATATAACTTAACTTTGAAAGCTTGAAACAAAAAAACCTGAACTTATAAGCAAATTTATTTTGCAAAAAAGCATGGTTTTCCATGTTTTTCTTCGAATTGTTTGACCCAAGTCTCATGTTGCTGAAGTTCATCATTAGTCGGGTAAATAATTGGCAAATCAATTTGTACGCGTTGGCGAGTGGTTTTATTCTGTTGTTGTTCGGTTTGGGATAGGGCATCCATATCAAATGAGACTTGACCACCTGTCATCGCCAAGTAAACATCAGCCAAAATTTCAGCATCGAGTAATGCACCGTGGAAGGTACGATCGCGAGCAGGAATTTCATAACGACGGACTAAGGCATCAAGTGAATTTTTTTGACCAGGATGCTTGTTTTTAGCAAGGGCGAGTGTATCCGTAACTTCACAAACTTCTGATAATGCTGGAAGCCCCGCGCGTTTAAACTCCATATCTAAGAAGTTCATATCGAAGGTCGCATTATGTGCAATAATTTCAGCACCTTTTAAAAATTCGAAAAGTACATCTGCGATTTCAGCATATTTAGGTTTGTCCGCTAAGAATTCATCAGTGATACCGTGTACATCGACTGAGTCGCCAACTGGTTTTTCTGGGTTAATATAAATATGAATTGAACTACCAGTAAGCTTACGATTAATCATTTCGATTGCACCCACCTCAATGATTCGATCGTTGTCTTGATAATAGAAACCTGTCGTTTCTGTATCTAGAATCAATTGGCGAGGGCCTTGTAGATTTAATTTTGCATCTGTAATTACAATGTATGGGTTTGAAGATTCATTTACAGATTTAACCTCTATATTTTCTTCGATTTGCTCTGTAACTTGTAAATCAATTTCAATCTCTTCAATCAACTCATCTGCTTCTGCATCAAGGTCCAAACCGAAGGGATCATCGAGCAGCCAATCAGATTCAGGCTTTTTTGTATCAGCGTTAGCCTGCGTCATTTTTGAGCTTTGTTTTGCAGTTTGTTCAGCACCCATGTTTGCTAGTTGATCAGCCATTTCATTTCCTGGATGACCCGCATGACCTTTGATCCAGTTCCACTCGATATTTCTATTTGCGCACACGGCGTCTAATTTTTTCCACAAATCAGGGTTTTTAACATCTTTCCAATTTTTCTTTTTCCAACCATGTATCCATTCAGTGATACCTTGTTTTACATAGTTTGAATCTGTCCAGATAATGAGGTGAGCATCGACTGGGCAAAAAGAAACACCTTCTATCGCTGCAGTTAATTCCATTCGATTATTGGTTGTTTCTAGCTCACCACCATAAATTTTATGTTCTTCGGTTTCTGTAATGATATAAGCTCCCCAACCACCTAATCCTGGATTGCCTTTACATGCGCCATCTACATAAAGTGTGATTGTTTGAGACATAGTTGAACCTAAAAGTTTAAACGAGAATGGTAGAGCGGATCATCATCAAAATAAGCAGAGTACTTTTTTAAAAAGTACATGCGAAAACAGTGTATCACCCCTTGATTACGGGCGGTATTGTAAAGCTAAATTGCATTGATGAACGTTACAAAACTCATCTTTTTTAATTTCTTGTAACATTTCGATGCGAATCACGTTAAATTATTGCCTTGTCTAAGTGACATGCTTTACTACAATGGCAAATCGAAGAAATAAACTAGCGTGAGTTGACTGGAAGTTTTTATGTATAAATCGACCACATTGGTGTGGCAACAATCTGCAACATCATTATTTAAAATTACTGTACTGACTTCTGCTTTAGCTGCGCTAGGAATCACGACAGGGTGTTCAACTACACCTCAGTCTTCTAAAGTCTCATCATCAAAACAATTAGGTTCTGGCTATTTGGATGCTAGTAGTTTGGATTCGCTTGAGGATTTACTATCAGCAACCGACATGCGTGCAGTAGAGGGTGATCGATTACTGGTTTTAAAACATGGTGATGTGTGGAAACGTATGACTGTTGGATTCAAAATGGATTTAAACCATTGGGATTCACGTATCGAAGCACAGCGTGGTTGGTTTATTTCTCGTCAACCTTATTTAGATCGTTTGAGTGCGCGTGCCAGTCGATATCTTTATCACACTGTGAAAGAGGCTGAACGCCGTGGTATGCCAACGGAATTGGCTTTGCTACCAGTTATCGAAAGTTCATACGATCCAGCAGCAACGAGTAGTGCAGCAGCAGCAGGATTATGGCAATTTATTCCAAGTACTGGACGTATTTATGGTTTACAGCAAACCAGTCTTTATGATGGTCGTCGTGACGTAGTTGAATCTACGCGTGCTGCATATGAGTTTTTAGGTAGCTTGTACAACCAGTTTGGATCATGGGAGTTAGCATTAGCTGCTTACAACGCAGGTCCTGGACGTATTCAACAAGCGATTAACCGTAATAAGGCAGCTGGCTTACCAACTGATTATTGGTCATTAAAATTGCCACAAGAAACGATGAACTATGTACCTCGTTTCTTGGCAGTTGCTCAAATTATCAAAAATCCAAGTGCTTATGGCGTGGCTTTACCTCCAATTGCCAATCGTCCTCACTTCCGTGAAGTCAGTTTGTCAGCACCTTTAGATCTGAATCAAATTTCATCTATTACAGGTCTCAGCCGTGCAGAGTTATATGCGCTCAACCCTGCATATCGTGGTGAAACGGTTGATCCAACAAGTCCGATGCGTATTTTGATTCCTGCAGATTTGAGTCCATCGATCGATGCAAAACTTCGTTCGGGTAAATCAAGTTCTGGTGGCTTCTGGGCTAGCAATCAGACTCCGCCTGCTATGAATAATACATTGAGTACTTCAACGACAACGCGCACAAGTACTGGACAGGCAATTAGTCCTTCGACAAAAACACCTCCGCCATTAACGGCAAACACTACAACGCGTCCAACATCTACCACAACGACGAAGATGAGTACGCCTAAAGGTGCTGATGCATTGGCATCTTTTGCTGCTGCTGCTGATGTACCAAGTGCACCTCGTATTCCAGTGGCGATTACACCTGCGCCTAATGTCAAACCTGTGAATATTGAACCACCAATTTCACTAAAAGAGCGTGAGCAAATCGTTGCAGCGGTAAAAGACGAAGGTGAGAAGAAAACTGTTGCTCAAGTTTTAGAGCCTCAACCTACGCAGGCTGAAAAAGACCAAGTTGTTGCTGAAATTAAAGCAATTGCACCGAAAGGAACTGAAATTGTTGATCCGTTTGATGGCAAGATTAAGCTCACTGCGATCCAAACTAGCCAATCAGTTGCTGATGAAAAAGGTCAAGAAGTCACTAAAGGATTCGCTTATCCAAAAAACTTGGTTGAAGACGAAACGACTGCGAACAGTGATGATGCTAAACGAAACCAAGGTAAACCTTATATTAAAACGGACACCGATGTTGTTGTTGTAGCACCAAAAGGCAAACGTAGTACTTATGTCGTATTACCTGGTGACACATTGGCTGTGATTGCACAGAAAAATGGAGTGAACTGGCGTGATATCGCGCAGTGGAACCAAATTGATCCAAATGGAACCTTGTTTGTAGGTACTAGCTTGTATCTCTATGATGCAAAACCACAAGCTGAAGTTGTGAAAGCAACAGAAAATAAGCCTGATAGCTATGTCGTACAATCAGGTGATAGTCTTACCAATCTTGCTGCTCGTTTTGATTTGAGTATCAAACAACTAGCCGATTTTAATAATTTATCAGTTACTGATGGATTATTTGTAGGGCAAAAACTGAGCTTAAAAGAGCCAAAAAATTCAATACGTAGTTCTCAACAAAATAGTCGTGAGATTGATAAAGTTTCCACTAATAAAAAAGTGGCAACAAAATCATATACTGTGAAACGCGGTGAATATCTCAAATTAATTGCTGATCGTTATGCATTATCAAATCAAGAGTTGGCTGACCTAACTTCAGGTTTGACGGCTACGAGCGATTTGATGGTTGGTCAAAAAATCAATGTACCTCTACATGAGGTATCTAAAGTAGATGAGCCTACTGAATCAAATGCTAAGGTTAATTATAGCAATGTGACAGCTTCAACAAGTTATAAAACTGAAAATTATACTGTTCAACGTGGTGATACCTTATCCAGTATTGCTAGTAAATCGAAAATAACATTGAGTGAACTGGCTGATCTAAATAACTTGAAGTCCAACAGTGGTGTGCGTTTAGGTCAAACCTTGAAGATACCAGCAGGTTCATCTGTTCCAGAGCAGTACGTCGTTCAATCAGGTGATAGTTTAAATGCAATCGCTGGCAAATATGATTTAAGTGTAAATTATATTGCTGATTTGAATGGATTGGAACGTACTGCTGGATTACGTGTAGGACAACGTTTAAAACTTGCTGGAGATGCACCTTCCAAGTCATCAAATGTCACAGCGACAAAAGTCAAAGATAAAGATGAAACGGCACCTGATATTTACACCGTAAAATCAGGAGATACTTTAAGTAATATTGCTAGTCGTTATTATCTACAGCTCGATTATGTAGCTGCATTAAACGGCTTGTCACGTAACAGTACAGTTCGGATTGGTCAGAAGCTCAAACTTTCTGGTGATGTACCAAAAACAGAAACAGCAAAAGTTGAGTCAAGTAAAACGAACTCTAGATCTGCTTCTAGTAAAAATACGGAAAAATATACTGTAAAAGCTGGTGAATCCCTCAACAGTATTGCAAATCGTTTTGGTATGTCGAGTCGTGAATTAGCTGATCTTAATGACTTGAAAGCAAATGCTGGCTTGCAGCGTGGTCAAACGATTTCCGTTCCTAAAGTTGTCACTGAATACAAGGTGAAGCGTGGTGATACCTTAATTGGTTTAGCAAGTAAATATGGTATGGAAACTAGCGCTTTGGCTGAGATGAATGATTTAACGCCAAGTACACAATTGCGTATAGGTGATGTTATTAAAGTGCCAAACCTGTAAGTACTGATGCTTTCATTATCTACAACTCAAAAGCTTAGTCTGTTCGGGCTAAGCTTTTTTGCTCAAACCACATTTGCAGCCCTTCAAACGACACCATACTTAGCGATGCATGTGCAGCCTAAATATGCCAATTTTTCAGTCATGCCATATGCGGATGTTAAAGCACCTAAAGGTGGTTTATTTAGCCAATCTACATTAGGCACTTTCGATAATTTAAATAGTATGAATGGAAAAGGGAGTGCAACAGAGGGCGTGAACTATCTTTTTGATAGTTTAATGGATCGTTCTTTGGATGAGCCACGAGTGATGTATCCACTACTGGCTGAAAAAGTAACTTACGATCCTGACAATCTGAAGTCCGTAATTTTTCACCTGAATCCTAAAGCACGATTTAATAACGGGCAGGCATTAACATCGGATGATGTGAAATTTACTTTTGATACATATCAAACCAAGGCAAATTTGGGTTTGCAGATGTATTTATCAGATTTGGCAAAAACCGAAATTCTATCAAAGCACCAAATCAAATTTATATTTAAATCCAATAAAAATGTTGAAATGCCATTAATTGTGGCGAGTCTTCCAATTTACTCCAAAGCAGATTGGAAAAACAGAGATTTTACTCGTATTACGCTGCAACCTATTGTTGGCTCAGGACCTTATATAGTTGATCGTATTGATGCGGGTCGTAGTATTACTTATAAACGCAGTCCAAATTACTGGGCCAAAGACCTCGCTGTTAACCGAGGGCGTTATAACTTTGATCGACTAAAATATGTGTATTATCGAAACTTAGAAGTGAGTTTCGAGGGATTTAAATCTCAACAATTTTATTTCTATGAAGAAAAAAATATCCGTAATTGGGTGATGGGGTATAACTTTCCATCTTACCGATCAGGTTGGGTTAAAAAGTATAAGGCTCAATTAAGCACCCCACTGGATATACAAAGTTTAGTATTTAATACACGACGATCACCATTTCAAGATATTTATTTCAGACAGGCATTAACTTACGCCTATGATTTTGAATGGCAAAATAAAGCACTTTTTTTTAATCAAAATAGACGACTACAGAGTTTTTTTGATAATACTGACTTAGCCGCAGTTTCTAAACCGAGTTCTGCTGAGCTGAAGATTTTAAAACCTTATCTGGCAAAGCTTCACCCGATCATCCAACAAGGTGTAGTCACAGATTGGCGTTATCCTAAGTCCGATGCCAGTGGATTTAATCGTAATAACTTACTACAAGCACAAACAATCCTTAAACAAGCAGGATATAAGATCGTTAATGGTAAATTGCATGATCCGCAAGGTCGATTGATTCAAATAGAATTATTACTTCAACAAGAGAATCCACAACGTGAGCTGATGCCATTCGTGCGTAATTTAAAGCGACTTGGAATACAGGTCAATTTGCGTCAAGTGGATGTCCCGCAGTATATGGAGCGGATACGTCGTCAAGATTTCGATATGATGGTTTTTAAAATGCCGCAGACTTTGACCCCTGGAAAAGAGCAGGCACAGTTTTGGGGAAGTAAGGCTGCAAATGAAGCAAATAATTATAACTATGCAGGAATACAGTCTCCTGTAATTGATCAAATTATTGGAAAAATAATTGCAGCTAAAAGTCGAGATGAAGTTGTACTCTATACTCGAATTCTAGATCGCTTACTGCGTGCGGGCTATTACCATATTTTGACATATGGTAAACCAGATCGTTGGTTTGCTTATTGGGATATTTATCAGCAACCAAAAACTAAACCAAAACTTTCTGTCGGGTGGGAATATTGGTGGGTTGATGCAAAGAAAGCCAAGATGCTCAATCAATCTTCGATTAAACATTAAATCAAATAATGAAGGATTAAGTTTATGCTTCACTATATTCTGAAAAGAATGATTTTGATGATTCCGACATTATTTTTAATTCTGTTAATCAATTTTATCATCGTACAAATCGCACCTGGCGGCCCAGTTGAGCAAGCCATACAACAAATACAAAATGCTCAAGGATTGGGTGTAAACCCAAATAATTCAAATACGCTGGGTGAATTGGCTCAGTATGAAGGCGCTCGCGGCTTAAGCCCTGAGATGATCGAAAAAATTAAAGCCCAGTATGGGTTTGATCAGCCTGCTTATGAACGGTTTTGGATCATGCTCAAAGGATATTTAACCCTTGATTTTGGAACAAGCTTTTTCAAGGATAAAACAGTTGTACAATTACTGTATGAAAAACTTCCTGTTACCTTGTCCTTAGGTATATGGAGTACTTTCCTGATCTATATGATTGCAATTTCGTTAGGGATCAGCAAAGCCAAACAGAATGGTTTGCTTTTTGACCGTGCGACCTCATTGTTATTGGCAATTAGTTACGCCGTCCCATCATTTGTATTTGCTATTGTACTTGTGGTTTTTTTTGCAGGTGGAAGTTATTGGCAGTGGTTTCCTTTACAAGGATTAGTGTCGGAAAATTTCGAGCATTTGAGCTTTATAGGAAAAGTTAAAGATTATCTTTGGCATATGTGCTTGCCGATTATCAGTATGGTATTGGGAAGTTTTGCTGCTTTGACATATTTGACGAAATATTCTTTTGTTGAAGAACTTAATAAACCTTATGTGCTGACAGCAAGATCAAAGGGATTAAATGAAAGTCAGGTACTTTTTCGACATGTATTCCGCAATGCGATATTGATTGTTGTTGCTGCTTTACCTGAAACCTTGGTTGGTATTTTCTTTGTTGGTAATTTATTTATCGAAATCATTTTTAATTTGGATGGCGTAGGATTATTAGGTTTTGAAGCGATTACGCAACGTGATTATCCTGTGATTTTTGGTACGTTATTTCTATTTACATTCTTCGGTTTAATTCTTCGCCTTATAGGGGACGTACTTTATCACTGGATAGACCCACGCATTGATTTTGAATCACGAGGTGGGCGTTGATGTCACCTTTAATGAGAAATCGACTATATCGTTTTAAGCAAAATAAATTGGGATTTTTCAGTTTAATCTTATTTTTGATTATTTTTAGTCTTTCTATCTGCGCTGAGTTTATAGCAAATGATAAACCTCTGCTTGTTAGTTATAAGCAGTCACTCTATTTTCCATTATTCAAAGATTATCCTGAAACAACATTTGGTGGCATATTTGAAACATCGACTGATTATCAGGATCCTGCTGTAAAACAATTGATCCAACAGCATGGCTGGATGATTTCACCAACTGTAGCTTTTTCATATCAAACTCCAAATTTATCTCTCACTGTTCCAGTACCATCTCAGCCGACATTACAAAATTGGTTAGGGACAGATGATCAAGGTCGTGACGTATTTGCTCGCATCTTGTATGGTCTAAGGGTTTCACTTTTATTTGGAATCGGGCTAACTATAGCGGCAGCTTGCATCGGAATAGTTGTAGGTGCAGTACAAGGGTATTATGGTGGTTGGATTGATCTAATTGGACAGCGACTTTTTGAGGTATGGGGGGGCTTACCCATGCTGTTTATTGTGATGATATTGGTCAGTATGTTTAGCCCAAATGTATATTGGCTCTTTTTAATTATGTTGTTATTTGGATGGACTGAATTAGTAGGATTAGTAAGAGCTGAGTTTTTGAGAGCACGAAATTTTGATTATGTACGCGCTGCTCAGGCTTTAGGTGTCAAAGACCATAATATTATTTTTAAACATATTTTACCAAATGCAATCAGTTCAAGTTTGTCGCAAATACCATTTATGCTTACAGCAAATATTATTGCTTTAACGGCACTAGATTTTCTTGGTTACGGATTACCTGCGGATGCAGCATCGTTAGGCGAACTGCTGTTGCAAGGGAAAAATAATTTAGATGCACCATGGCTAGTATTGTCTGGCTTTTTTACTTTGGCAATTGTGCTATCACTTTTGATTTTTATTGGGGAGGCTGCTCGTGAAGCATTTGACCCAAAACAATAATACTGCCTTGTTGAAAGTTCAGAAATTAAGTATTGAAAACCAATTAGGCACTAAGCTAGTTGATAACTTCAACTTTGAACTTCATCATTCACAGACTTTGGCAATCGTTGGTGAAAGTGGTTCAGGAAAATCAATAACTTGCCTTGCAATATTAGGATTGTTATCTGATAGCCTTAAAGTAAAAGGTGAAATCCTGTTTGATACTGTGGATTTGCTCAAAATAAATCAGCATCAATGGCAGCAAATTCGTGGCAAAAAAATAGGGATGATTTTTCAGGAGCCGATGACAGCACTTAATCCATTGCATTGTGTAGAAAAAATCGTTGGAGAGAATTTGTTGTTGCAAGGATTGTCTAAATCTGAAGTCAAAGAAAAGACTCTCGACTTATTAAATGAAGTCGGTTTAGAAGATGCAACTCATCTCTTGAAACGATTTCCACACGAACTTTCTGGTGGTCAACGGCAGAGAGTCATGATTGCTATGGCATTGGCATTGGAACCTGAAATTTTAATCGCTGATGAACCGACTACAGCTTTGGATGTTGTTTTACAAAGACAAATTCTTGATTTGCTCAAACAATTACAACACCATCATAAAATGGCAATTCTCTTAATTAGTCATGATTTAAGTGTTGTTAAACAGTATGCAGATGAAGTGTTAGTTGTTAATCAAGGACGAATTGAACAGCAGGGTGATATAAATGAAATTTTTCGACATCCCCAAAACGAATATACCAAAAGCCTGTTGTACCATGATTTTGGGATTGCACTAGAACAAAATAGTGGAAAAACATTGCTTGAAATTCAAAATCTGTCAGTACGTTATCCGATTAGAAAAGGATTATTTAATCAAATAAAACAATATAAAACAGCTGTTAGTAATATTAGTTTCTCATTAATGTCAGGTGAGGCTTTAGGTATTGTGGGGCAAAGTGCCTCAGGTAAAACATCGCTAGCACTAGCAATTGCTCGACTTATTCTTAGTGAGGGAGAAATAAATTTTGAGACACATAATTTAAATCAACTAAATCAAAAACAGTTAAGACCTTTGCGTCAGCAATTTCAAATTGTCTTTCAAGATCCTCTAAGCAGTTTGAATCCTCGATTATCAGTTTTTCAAATTATCGCAGAAGGGCTTGAACTGAGTGCAGTAAAATCAAACCTGATCGAAAATATGATCGATGAGGTGTTAATGAAAGTTGAATTAACTCCTTCTGAAAAATTTAAATACCCACATGAGCTTTCTGGTGGGCAAAGGCAACGAGTCGCCCTAGCGAGAGCCTTGGTTTTGAAACCAAAGTTGTTGATCTTAGATGAACCGACATCAGCTCTTGACCGCATTACACAACAAGCAATTATTTTGCTTCTGCGACGGTTGCAACACCAAGAGCAGATCAGCTATTTAGTGATCAGTCATGACTTACAAGTCATAAAATCCCTCTGCCAAAATGTTTTGGTGATGCATGAAGGTAAAGCTTTGGAATATCAAGCTTCACAAGATTTATTTCGTGATCCTCAAAATGAATACACAAAATTATTGATTGAGGCGAGTTGTATATAGCATTGTAATTAAACTGACATATGTTATTGTCAACTTATCGGAAGATATCTTGACATCAACAATAATCAGATTAAATTAGAGTAATTACTCTAATTTGTAGCAGAGGATGACCATGAGTCAGATTGCAGACAGTATCCAAATTCGCAACACAACATTCAAAAATCGTATTATCAAAGGTGCTATGAGTGAAGCTTTAGCTAATCACGAAGGTCAGCCGAATGATTTACATATTGGATTGTATGAAGCTTGGGCTAAAGGTGGCTTGGGGTGTGCAATTACAGGAAATGTAATGGTTAACATTGCGGCTAAAAATGAGCCAGGTGTCGTTGCGATCGAAACTGAACGTGATTTGGCGAAGTTGCAACAATGGGCTGCGGTAGGCAAAAAATACGGTATGGTACAATTAATTCAGTTGTCACATCCGGGTCGTCAATGTCCAAAAGGATTAAACAAAGAAACAGTAGCACCGTCTGCTGTACCTTTTAGCCCGATGTTAGCAAGGATGTTTGGTACTCCACGTGAGTTACGACATGAAGAAATTCTAGATATCATCCAACGTTTCGCTACAGCTGCAGCAGTCTGTGAGAAGGCTGGATTTGAAGGTGTACAGTTACATGGTGCTCATGGTTATTTGATTAGCCAATTTTTATCACCACTAACCAATAAGCGTACTGATGAATGGGGTGGTTCAATTGAGAACCGTATGCGTTTCTTAATTGAAATTTATAAAGCCGTTCGTGCTGCGACTTCAGAAAACTTTATTATTTCGGTAAAACTCAATTCAGCTGATTTCCAACGTGGTGGTATTACTGAAGAAGATGTGATTGCAGTATTTAAAGCAATTGATGCTGCAGGAATTGATATCATCGAGATTTCTGGTGGTACTTATGAAGCACCTGCAATGGCTGGTGCAAAAGCAGAATCACGCAAAGCAAGCACTATTGCACGTGAAGCATATTTCTTAGAGTTCGCTGAAAAGATTCGTCAGCATGTCACATGTAAGTTAATGGTGACAGGTGGTTTCCGTACAGTCGCAGGTATGAATGCTGCACTGGAAAGTGGTGCATGTGATTTTATCGGGATTGCACGACCATTAGCGGTTGAAACAGATTTAACAGATAGCCTAATTGCAGGTAATGATGTGCGTTATGCTGTAAACCAAATTAAAACAGGCATTCCTTTTGTTGATAAAATGGCAATTATGGAAATCATTTGGTATGCGGCACAATTCAAAGCAATTGGTCAGGGTAAAAAACCAAATCCTAAATTATCACCATTACTTGTTTTCTTGAATTATGCCAAAGGCAATATTAAAGCGGTTGTTAAAGGTCGAGTGAATTCGCGTAAATCGGCATAACTGAATTACCACGCAATCGTCCAATAGGACTGAAACGTAGAAGCAGACCATTGTCCTTTGATTAAAGATTTTTTAAAGGC
Source organism: Acinetobacter sp. SK-43 (assembly GCF_015351505.1). Lineage (NCBI taxonomy): Bacteria > Pseudomonadati > Pseudomonadota > Gammaproteobacteria > Moraxellales > Moraxellaceae > Acinetobacter > Acinetobacter sp. SK-43. The sequence continues at coordinate 76,490 of NZ_JADKPY010000071.1, read as the reverse complement.
GGGTCTGTTTTCTATTTGGGCTAAATAACGCTGTATATGTTTAAATTGATGGTCATTTGCCGAGCAAGCCAATAATGGAAACCACATCAAAATATCTGCAACCGTAAATTGATCCCCAGCAAACCATAAATGATCTTTTAAATGCTTATCAATCATGGTCATTTGTTGCTGTAACGATGGATTTAAATAGCCTTGATCAAATCTATATTTTAAAAACTTTGAAACGAAGCGAACAGGAAATGGTGTACGTTGTACAATCTGGTGAAAAATTTGTTTGAGTAATAGATCTGGAATAAATGTGGCTTCACAATAATTTTTCCAATAATAAAAACTTTGAAGTTGCGATCCTAATAATTTACTTTGCCCTAATTGAGGGTATAGATAAGATAAGTAATCAATAATCGCTGAAGTTTCGGCTAAGATAAAAATTTGTTCTTGATTTATTATTTCAACGGCAGGAAATTTCGATAATTGATGCGGTGAATTTTTCTTTTCATCTAAGTCTGAATGATGGTTGATGACTAATTCGTAGGGAAGTCCTAATTCTTCTAAAAACCAAACGATGCGTTGAGAACGTGAATTTTGTAAGTGGAATAAACGGATTTGCATATTAGGTTTAAATTTATAGTTTTGATCAGTTTTCAGTATAGGGTAGAAAATATTCTAAGGATAATAAAATAGATTTTTCAAAATAATTATTTTTTAGCAGCTCTACGTATAAAAAACTAATAAAAAAGCCACTGTCTGAATGATGCAGTGGCTTTTTGAATTTGGCGTCCCTACGGGGATTCGAACCCCGGTTACCGCCGTGAAAGGGCGATGTCCTAGGCCTCTAGACGATAGGGACTTCTTGAGGTGGGTGTATATTAGGGCTCTGTCACCAAACTGTCAAGAAGGTGGGGTGATAGTTTGTTCAAAATATAGCAAAACAGTTCTGCTGTCTTTTGCGTATCGTATAAAGCAGAGTGAGCTTCTTTACCATCAAACTCAATTCCAGCTTGAATACATGCTCTTGCCAATACAGTTTGTCCAAACATCACCGCGCTAAGCGTGACCGTGTCAAAAACTGAAAAACTATGAAAAGGATTTTGGTTTTTAGTTCCTGAACGTGCGATAGCAGCTTGTAAAAAACCTAAATCAAAGTGTGCATTGTGTCCAACCAGTACAGCATGTGTGCAATGCTGTGCTTTTCGGACTTCATTCAATGATTTAAAAATACGGCGTAAAGCACCGCGTTCATCTTCAGCCATTGCAACACGCATAGGATTGAAAGGATCAATTCCAATAAAGTCTAAAGAACGACGATCGAGATTAGCACCTTCAAATGGATTAATGTGTGCATGAAAAGCAGGACCAGGTATAAATTGTCCCTGTTGATCATAGACAATTGGGATACATGCTATTTCAAGCAAAGCATCCGTTTGTGAGTTAAAACCTGCTGTCTCAACATCGACTACAACAGGTAAGAATCCACGGAAACGTTGACCAATGACAGGAGCTTGGTTTTCTTCGTGTGTCACACTTTTCTCCACTGCAGTGTCTTACCTGCATGAAGTGGGATAATTTTTTGACCATCAAGATAATCAAATGATTCTGCAACGGTATTTTCTTCTTTCACCAACGTAATGGTTGATGTATTTCTTGGCAAGCCATAGAAATCAGCACCGAACATACTTGCAAAACCTTCCAAGCGTTCTAACTTGCCAACTTGATCAAATGCTTGTGCGTAAAGCTCAATCGCATTTGGTGCACTATAGCAGCCTGCACAACCACAAGCATTTTCCTTGGCATTTTGAGCGTGTGGCGCACTATCAGTACCTAAGAAGAATTTTGGACTACCGCTTGTTGCCACTTCTAATAAAGTTGTTTGGTGTGTTTGACGTTTTAAAATCGGCAAGCAATAGAAATGAGGCTTCACACCACCAACCAACATATCATTTCGATTAAAAAGTAAATGTTGAGGTGTAATTGTTGCAGCTACATTACGATCTTGTTCAAGAACAAAATTTGCTGCATCACTGGTCGTGATATGTTCAAGTACGACTTTGAGCTTAGGGAATTGTTTCAATAAAGGAGAAAGAATTTCATCCAAGAAACGTTTTTCACGATCGAAAATATCTACATGGTTATGAGTTACTTCACCGTGAAGTAATAAAGGGACTTGGTGTTCTTCAAGTTGTTCAATGACAGCATAAACTTTGCGAATATCACTAACGCCATTATCAGAGTTTGTCGTTGCACCAGCAGGGTAAAGCTTGATTGCATTTACAAATTCTGATTCTTTGATTTTTCTAACTTCATCAGGCGATGTAAAGTCAGTAAAATAAAGCACCATGCGAGGATCAAAATTTAAGCCTTCAGGTACATGAGTAAGAATACGTTCACGATACGCTACAGCTTCTTCTACAGTTTTGACGGGTGGAACAAGGTTCGGCATACAAATCGCACGTGCGAATTGTTTAGCCAAATCGGGTACTGTGCGTTTTAATGCTAAGCCATCACGTAAATGAGCATGCCAATCATCGGGTTGTAAAAGCGTAATAGTATTCAAGGTGAACTTCAAACTTAAAAATAATACAAATAATAATGCATAAAGTGTGAAAATGGTAACTACATTTACGGATAAGTGGTTAAGCAAAGTGCATGACAAAATGAGAAATTGTGTTATTTTTATCCAGCACAAAAATACATCACCATAAGAAGAGTAAAAAGGATGGAAAATCAATATGATCTTGATGAATTACAGAGGTCTAAAGAGGATCTAGAGCAGCTTGTTGCTCGACACTATAAAGGTCAAAAAAAACAAAAAACTTTACCAGCAAAACTAGAAGAAGATTTCTGGAAATTTAACATTGATCGCACACGTATTAATGCGATTCAGTTTTTTGGACAAGGTGTCATTACTTACACGATTTTTGTCTTATTAATCTTACCTTCTAACTATTTGGTTATTCGTTCCAGTCCTCATTTTATTGTTGATTTTGTTTATAGCATTTTAAGTTTACTCATCGTTGGTGCAGCATTATTTTTATTTTGGACTTTTTCTAGATTTAGAAAATTGAGCCGACTTTTTTATCCAGTTGCTTGCGTTATTGGCTTTTGCACAATTTTCTTTCCATCTTTATTGATGATGAGTGTGTCTAACGTTGTATTACAGAATCAGGCAATGGTACTGATTGCATTTTTGTATATGTTAGGCTTCATTCTGAGTGGAATAAAACCCAATCATATGCTGTGGATTGGAACACTGGCTGCAGTATGTATTTTATTATCCCTCTATTATTTTAATATACCGTGTGATTTTTTGATGCTTGGGCGCACGTTTATAGGAAGCTTGCTCTTAGGTTTTTCTATCAGCATCATGTTGACCTCAAAAGAAAGAAAACTATTTTTAAAAACTAAAATTTCGGAAATAAATGAGAGAATTCTCCGTTTACAAGCATCAGAACTTTTACATTTAAGCCAGCATGATGAATTAACAAAGGTTTCCAATCGACGAACTTTTGAGGAAATGTTTAGTTATTACTATGACATGGCTTGTAAAGAAAATAAGTCGATGTCAGTTCTGTTTATCGATATTGATTATTTTAAAAATTATAATGACTTTTATGGTCACCAAATGGGAGATCAGGTTATTTCATCTATAGCCAAGACCATTAAAAGTTCAATTCGGCACATGGACTTTATTGCGCGCTATGGGGGGGAGGAATTTGTTGTATTACTTCCTGAAACATCGGCTCAAGGTGCTTATGCCGTCGCAACGAATATTTATAAAGCAATTGATCGGCAAATGATTCCTCATGAAAAATCATTGGTTTCAAATCATGTCACGATCAGCTTAGGAATTACGGTATTTAATGGTAATCCTAAAATTAGCCAAGAATTATTGATTCATACTGCTGATAAAGCACTTTATAGAGCCAAACAATTAGGTCGTAATCAAATCTATTATCAGCCACTGCCTGTTGTTGAATAATTATAGAATTAAAAAAAGCCGAATCATAAAATTCGGCTTTTTCAATTATGAAATGATTGGAATTATTCAAGGAATTTTACAGTCACACCTGAGCGAACTTTGTTACCCAAATCATTTGCATCCCAGTTCGTTAAACGAATACAGCCATGTGAAGCTGTTTTAGAGATTAATGAAGGACTTGGAGTACCGTGAATACCAAATGATTTTTTACTTAAACCAATCCAAATATTACCCACTGGCGCGTTAGGACCTGGTGGTAAAGAAAGAGGTTTAAGGTTATTACCTTGAACAAAGTTAGACGGTGAATAGCTATACCAAGGATTTTTTGCAACGCCGACTACTTTATACGTACCAGTCGGAGAAGGCGTGTCAGTACTACCAATTGTTGCAGGAAATGAAGCAATCATTTGGTTGCGACTGTTGAAAAGATAAAGCTGACGAGCACCTTTATGTGCAACGATCAAGTGAATATCTTCTGGTAAATCATTACGCACATTGGCAACAATAATTTTTTCACCAGCTTTTTTGAAAGTTGCTGTTGGGTTGATCTTTTTCAAGAAGTTTTCATCCATATGAAACTTCTCACCCAACATTTCTGTTACACGTGTGTAATACAAACCTTTCATTTTTGCTTGTAAAGCATAATCAGAAGGAATTGATTCGGCATATGGACCTTTCAAATCTGCTTCTGTGATGGTGTATTCTACATATGCTGGTTTAGTTTGTTTCGCAACTAATGCATCCCAAGTTTCTTTGGTAAGTTCACCTGTTGGTGTTAAACCATTCATCTGTTGGAAAGATGCAATTGCTTTTAAGGTATTTTTACCATTTGAGCCATCAATTGCACCAGGAGAAGCATGTGCATTGTTTAGCATTACATGAGCACGCGCATATACTGGAAATTGACCCTTACCAATATTTTCATACCATTCTGAATTGTTCAGACTGTCTAAAGTCCAAGTAACTTTTGGTGCTGGAGTTGTATTGGTTGTATCAGGAGTATTTTCTAGTTTTGAAGAAACTGCTGAAGCAACACCTGTGTTTACTTGAGGATCAGAAACTGCATTATCAGCGACACTAGATGCTGGTTGAGCAACAACGCTTGAAGCAGCTGAACTTTCTACTGCTAAAGGATCAATAGGATCTTGAACAGGTGCCGAGATTTTTTTTGGATTTAAAGGTTGCTCAGTTGTTGGGGCAGCAAAAGCAACATTGGCAATAATACAACTTAAACTCATAGCGAGTAATGAGCGAACGAACATGTAATTCAACCTTAAGAATTATTCATATTGAGATATAAGATGTTGCAAGTATTACAGAAAATCAGTGAGCTTGCAGTAGCAGTTTTGTGTCTAAGTAAAAAAATAATGTAGGAAGTCTGAATTTTTGTATGGATTTGGAATTATAAAAATTGGATTAACTTTGTTATCATGCGTTTCACATGAAAAAATTTAGAGATTGGTAATGACAACGTTGAAAAATGATCGTTTTTTACGAGCTTTGCTACGTGAGCCTGTAGACACCACACCAGTGTGGATGATGCGTCAAGCAGGGCGTTATTTACCAGAATATAGAGCAACTCGTTCACAAGCGGGTGATTTCTTATCTCTTTGTAAAAACACTGAATTTGCTTGTGAAGTTACTTTGCAACCGTTGCGCCGCTATGAGTTGGATGCTGCGATTTTATTTTCTGATATTTTGACGGTTCCAGATGCGCTTGGATTAGGGCTGTATTTTGAAACAGGTGAAGGCCCAAAGTTTCATAAAACAGTACGGACAGAGCAAGATGTTGCTAACTTGCCGAAATTAAATTCAAAGTCTGATTTAGCCTATGTGATGAATGCTGTGTCCACGATTCGTTCTGCATTAGGTGGTCAGGTCCCTTTAATTGGGTTCTCTGGAAGTCCTTGGACTTTAGCAACTTATATGGTTGAAGGTGGCTCAAGTAAAGAGTTTCGTTTCACTAAAAATATGATGTACGCGCAACCAGAAGTGTTACATGCATTACTTGATCATCTTGCAGATTCAGTAATTGATTATTTGAACGCACAGATCGATGCAGGTGCGCAAGCGATTCAAATCTTTGATAGTTGGGGCGGAGCACTTGCACATCGAGAATATGTGGAATTCTCATTGAACTATATGACAAAGATTATTGCAGGGCTTCAACGAGAAAAAGATGGTCGCCGAATTCCGATTATTGTCTTTACCAAAGGTGGTGGGCAATGGTTAGAGACGATGCTAACTACAGGTGCAGATGCATTTGGCTTAGATTGGACGACACCTCTTTATACTGCACGCGAAGTTGTAAATGGTCGTGCAGCATTACAAGGAAATCTAGATCCAGCGGTACTTTATGGATCAGCAGCATTAATTGAAAAATCTGTAAAAGCGATGCTCGATGACGCTTATAAAAATGGTGAAAAAACAGGATATATTGCAAATCTTGGTCATGGTATTACTCAATGGGTTGATCCAGCTCAGCCGAAGATCTTTGTAGATACTGTCCATGCATACAGCCAGAAATATTTAGGTTAATCCCTTCGAATTTTTCATGATTAAATTGATTAGGATCATTTCGTGCATTTGATTGGATTAGCTTTAAATTTTGGAACTAAGGCAGCTTCGGCTGCCTTATTTGGATTGTTACTTTTAATCGCTTTTGCAGTAACAGCACCGATGGGAAGCCAAGAATATTATGGTTTCTTCCGTTATGATTATCTATTGTTTTATGCATTGAGCATTCAAGTCTGCCTAATCTATTTAAAGTTAGAATCTTGGGCAGAGGCAAAAGTGATTGCTTTGTTTCATATCATGGCGATGGGGATGGAAATTTTCCTAACCCATCCAGCAATTGCTTCTTGGCAATATCCACAACCTGCAGTATTCAAACTATTAACTGTGCCTCTATTTGCGGGTTTTATGTATTCAGCTGTTGGTAGTTTTTTTGCTCGTTCATTGAGATTATATAAAGTTTCTTTTGAGAACTTGCCAAGATTTGCAAATATGTTGTGTTTGGCAGTTTTATCCTATTTAAACTTTATGACTAAGTTTTTTATTCCAGATTATCGGTTGGTTCTATTTGCATGGAGTATCATTATTTTCTGGAAAACAAAATTATATTTTCAGTTAAGTGATTCACGGTTCAAAGTGCCGATGCTTCCAATCTTACTTTTACTTGCATTTTTGATTTGGATTGCTGAAAACATTAGTACATTTTATAAAATTTGGCTGTATCCAAGCCAAGTTGATGCTTGGCATATGGTCGGATGGGGGAAATTGGGGTCTTGGTATTTATTATTACTCTTAAGTTTGGTTTTGGTATTAAAAATTTTAGGACAACGAGATAAAAAGGGAACTTGGCAGTTAAACTAGCTCAAGAGTTAAGTTTAAAATGAAGTGATTATTAACTTCTATATAAATATTTCAACTTTATTTCAAATTTTATTTGCTAAAAAAAGCTATCCTCGTTATTTTAATTTACGTGCGTATAGATTTAATGCTAAGCACGATAGTGATAACAAATACCAATAAATAATTGATACTGGAGATCTTTCCTATGTTAAAAAAAATTGCATTAGCAGCTTTGTTAGCAGCTGGTTCAAGTGTAGCTATGGCAGACAATGATGTTGGTTGTGGTGCTGGTACACAAATTTGGGCAGGACAAAAAGGTATTGCACCTAAAATCCTTGCTGCAACTACAAATGGTATTTTTACTAACCAGTTATTAGGTATTACTTTCGGTACTTTAGGATGCCGTCAAGGTGGAACTGTTACGGCTCAAGTCGTTACATTTACAAATGAAAATGCTGAATCTTTAGCGCGTGATATGGCAGTAGGTCAAGGTGAAAGCTTAAACGTACTTGCTGAACTTATGCAGATCAAAGCAACGGATAAAGCGCGTTTCTTTGCTGTTTCTAAAGCAAATTTTGCTGAAATTTACTCAAGCAAAAATAAGAATACGCTTCAAGTTTTAGATTCTTTACAAAGTGTAATGGCGAAAGACGCTGTACTCAAAGCTTATGTTTAATACGTTTGAACATAAAACCCTGTCTTAATGGCAGGGTTTTCTTATAGATAATTTATTCTTAATAATCTTAAAATTTGCGACTGAATGAAATTAATAACTTGTACCATTGCTACTTTAATGTGCCATTTTGCACATGCTTCAGTTGAAACCGATATACAAAATTATTTGAAGATTGCTGAGCAGAAACAACTGCATCAAGACATCACATGGCAACGCCTAATGTATGCTGACCAATCGCAAAAAAGTGAGGTTGCTTATGATGGATATTTTTATGCAAAAGATGGAAAAAATAATTTAAAAAATGAATTACAAGCTGATGTAAAAGCTCTATTTATTAATACTGCTGAGAATCAATCGATTCGTTGCAAATTTCCAGCTCGTAGTCGTTGGTTGATCCAACAACTTAATATTGATACCGAAAAGCTTCCAATCGTGAAGTGTCCTGAGTTTGATCAATGGATTAATCAAATTAAACCACATAAAGCTACGTTGATTTACGCAACTGACTTTATGGGTAATCCAAGTTCGATGTTTGGACATACCTTACTGCGTTTAGACCCTAAAGATCAGAAACAACTGAACTTAGTTTCATACGCAGTAAACTATGCAGCGACAGTCAGTGGTGAAGATAATTGGTCATATGCTTGGAAAGGTCTAACAGGGCAGTATCCTGGTGAATATTCTTTAATGCCTTACTATCGTAAAGTAAAAGAGTATGGTGACTTTGAAAGTCGTGATTTGTGGGAGTACGAGTTAAATTTAACTCCTGAAGAGACTCGTTTCTTAGTCGAACATATTTGGGAAATGCAACATGTGAGTTTTCCTTATTATTTCGTAAGTGATAATTGTGCATATCGTTTGCTTGGATTAATTGATTTAGTTCGTCCGAACTTAGACTTAAAAAAACAATTTAATTATGCTGCAATTCCGATTGAAACGTTAAAAGCAGTTGATCAACAAGACTTAGTCAAAGAGGTGGTCTATCGTCCAGCCTTGGAAACTCAATTGTTATCACAAGCAAAACAGCACGGTACACCACTGGCTAAAGTTGCCCATCAAGTTGCATTTCAAGATGTGGAAAAAGCTCAACCATTATTAGAAAAATATAACCAACACGATCAAGCAAAAATCTTAGAAATGGCATATGACGATTTGTATCTGCAATATATCAGTCGTCAAGTTGATGCAGACTTTGCACAGCCGCAGCTAAGACAACTTCTTGCCGAGAGAAGCCAAATTGATGTTGAAAAGCAACGTCAAGAGCCTGAGCGTCCTAAAAAGCAACCTGTTGAAGGACACCATGCGCGAAATCTATCTGTAAATGTCGGTGAACTACAAGGACAGAAGTTTATCGAGTTAGGACATCGTCAGGCTTACCATGATCTGATTGATCCTCAAGGTGGTTATCGTTTAGGTACTCAATTATTGTTTTTAGACGGTAATATTCAATATCGTGATGATCAACTCAAGCTCGAACATTTAGATTTATTGACTGTAAATTCGTATAACCCTATTCAGCCTTTTAAATCACCCATTACTTGGGGATTTAATTTAGGTTGGAAACAAGAAGCTCTAGATCAAGGGAATTTTAGTGATGATCAGCAGCATGGTGTTATGAACCTAAATATGCAGGTCGGCTACAGCTTAGCTGATTATGATCGTCGACATTTGTGTTATGCCCAAATGCAAAGTCATTTTCAAGGTGGTCGTTCTCTTGATAAAGGTTGGCGAGTTGGTTTAGGGCCAACGGTTGGTTGTATGAACAAATGGACGGACAATATTAATAGTGTTGTGCAAATTGAATTGCCTTACTGGGAAGATCAAAGTCACTGGAATCTAAGAGTCGGTTCTCAACTCCAATATAGTTTAAATTCAAATAATGCTTTAAGGTTGAATTGGGACTTCGAACAGCAAGATCATAAAGACTGGAGTAAAGTCGGTTTGGGTTATGTTTGGTTCTTCTAGGATTAAATTTTAAAGAGTTTGATAGATAAAAATCTATCAAACTTCAACAATAACAAAGTATTTTTTTACAGCTTCAATTACTTCAAATGTACCCACAAATGCAGGTGGGATAATACCTGCATGGCCCGCAGAAACTTCAATATATGAATCTGTTTTGGGATCATGAATACGAACAACACCTTCAATGACTTGAAAGAACTCTTGTTTATTGTCTGCAAACTGAATGTTCCAAGCACCCACTTCACATTGCCAAATTCCACATCCCATATGTGGGTGTGTATATAAGTCATAGGTAAGACGTTGTGGATTGCCCTTAACCAAACGATCAGGCCGAGGATAATCAATGCTGGCTTCAGATTGAATTAACTCACCAAAGCCTGCTAATTGGATTGAAGACATGACAATGCTCTGATTAATAACTTTCAGGGACAGCGCTTAAAAACTCACGACGTGCATCTTTGTCCGTTTTAAAATCACCCACAAAAGAAACAGTACGAGTGGTAGATTCTTGCTTACCAACACCGCGCATCATCATACACATATGTGCAGAATCGATCACTACAGCCACACCACGTGCTTGTGTCACCTCGGCAACAGCTTCAGCAATTTGTTGTGTTAAGTTTTCTTGAATTTGCAAACGGCGCGCAAACATTTCTGTAATACGTGCAAACTTAGATAAACCTAAAACCTGACCTTCAGGCAAATATGCAATGTGGACACGACCGTAAAAAGGGAGTAGATGATGTTCACAAAGTGAATAAAACTCAATATTTTTAACCAATACCATTTCATGGTTATCGGATGGAAAAACCGCACTATTTGTAACTTCTTCAAGTGTTTTACTATAACCAGAAGTTAAAAAAGAAAAAGCTTTAGCCGCACGCATAGGCGTATCTTTGAGGCCAGGACGATTCAAATCTTCGCCAACGGCAGTTAAGATATTTGCGTACGATTGCTGCATAGACATAACAATGTTCACTTAGGTAGGTTGAACAAAACGGGAATTGTATCAGAAAACGATTCAAAAACTTAATTTTGAGTCAAATGCCGATTATTGTTTGTACTTTGGATTCTTTTCTGCACGTTTTAGTAGCACGAGAACAGCACCCGTACCACCTTGATTTTCAGGTGCACTGACAAAGGCAAGTACATCACGATGTTGTCTAAGCCAGCCATTTACATAGGTTTTTAAAATCGCTTCAGGACCTTTACCATGAACAATTTTGATGACATTTTGATTTTCGTCTTTAGCCATCTGAATGATTTGTAAAACTGCGGCGCGTGCTTGCTCGACAGTACAACCATGTAAATCTACAGCTTCAAACCAGCGAATTTTACCTGCTTTTAAGTCTTCAAATACTTTGTGCTGTAAAGTTGCAATTCGATAGCTTAATGCAGCTTGGCTTGCCACAGGATTTAAAATCGCTTGAGTATCTGAAATCTCAGTGAGTTCCTGTTCAGCGCTACCTTCAGCTGCTGCACGTTTTGCAAGGGTTTGCGCATCAATTTTTTTTACGCGTTTTGGTTTGATTTGTGCAATGTTACCATTATCAATTGGCTTTACGCCTGTTAAGGCTTTTTTAAAAAGCTCAGTATCTTCCATTTCTTCTTCAACAGCTTGAGATTTTTTCATCTCTGCTTGTTTAACAAGATTGCTGGATTGAGGATTTGAGATTTGCTTTTTAAAAGCTTTCAGTAAATTAAACTGATCTTTAGAAAGCGAAGAATCGTTTTTACTCATAAGGTTTAAAACTTAAGTATAGATAGGTGACTGTATTTCATGAAATATGATTTTACTTGTTACTATAGTAACATACGTGTGAAATATAAGTTTATATAGGTTGATGATGAAAAGACAATTATCAGAATCTGAAAAATTAGAAGTTCAAAAGCAGCAGCAGGAGCAAGATGGTTCATTGAGATGTTTTATTTCAGGTGAAGTGATTGTATTGGGGCAAGATGAGGTTGAATATGATCATATATTACCTTATGCAAAACAAGGTGAAACTGATTTATCGAATATTCGGATTGTAAAAAAAGAATATAATCGTAGAAAATCAGATCAAACACTGTATGAAGTTCGAGATAATTTAAAACTTAATCAGCTTTTTATAAAAAAGAAGAATCAGATTAAGCTACAAGATATTTTTGCATTAAAAAATATTGTTAATAGTACAATGCATTGTGTGATTGAAAATAATCAAATTTTGATTGATGATGGTGTTGATAAAAAAGGTTATTTTTTATTGTTTGATGATATTTTAAAAGTTTATTATTTCTATGGGCGTATTCCGATTAAATGGCTAGAAAATGATGATCAAGAAGGATTACAGCCGAGAGTAATTGATTATAAAAGGCTAGTTGCATTAAGAGATCATTTAAAAGATCATCCACAACTTGCACCTTCTATAGCACGGTTGGTGCATAATAAATTTAAATTATTCGATGGGCAACATAAACTTGCTGGACAAGTCTTGAATGATATCAAAGAAGTTGATATTAAAGTTTATATCTCCCCTGACGATCCTCAAAAAACTAAACAACTCTTTGATGATTTAATGATCACTAATCTTGAAGCACATTCAAAGCATAAACAAATCCCATTTTATACTTCGACTTTATTAGATCGCTTATCGGTAATTTATAAAGAAATGGTGGATGAGTTTAAAGAGAAAGAACCAATAGCGAAACATTCTGAAGAGAATTTAATAAAATTCTTGGTGGTAAATAAACAGCAAAATAAAGCTGACGCAAAAAATATGCTAAAAAGTGCGATTATTACAAATGCAATTGAACTATCAGCATTAAAGCCATTTACAGCGGAAGCATCAAAAGATGCGGCATTTGCACTCTCGATTGATTTATTGAAAAAAAATATTTTTCCCAATTGTTTATATTTAGAACCTTCTGCGGCAAACTTTCAGTCTATTGGTGATCATCGAGATAATGAACTTGAAAATTTCAAAATGTTTGCAACTTTATTGGTCGAATGTGGTTATTTAAATGATTGGGTACAAAATGTTCGTGGAAAAGATCTCAATGATTTAGAGCTAAAAGCTCGCCGTATTTGGCATAAAGGTTCAGTTGCAACATGGTCGACTTATTTAAAGAGTATATTTAATATTGCATTTAATCATCTCACAGAAGAAGATCGCCAAAAGTTGCTTTATCGAGAGTTAATGAGCAATGAACAAAAAGAACGAATCGAAGTCTGTCTAAAAAGATTATTTGATCACCCATTTTGGGATGAGCCGAAAGGAGAAATAGATAGTTTATTAAGTTCATCTACAAAACAAAGCGATTTATTTGATCGAAAAGGTTTAACAGAGTTTTATGTAGTCACGGGAAAAAATAAATAATAAGAAAATAACCAAGCAAATCATATTATTTGCTTGGTTGAATCAAGTGTTTAATTAAATATTTTTGGTTGCCCAAACAATTCACCAAACGCTACATCTGGTTTAGGCTGTTTCATAAAGCTCTCACCAACTAGGAAAGTATGAATATCATTTTCCTGCATCATTTGGACATCAGCAGGAGTGGCGATACCACTTTCAGTGACTAAAACACGAGAAGCAGGTAACAACTTCTTCAAACGGATAGATGTATTCAAATCTACATCAAAGGTTTTAAGGTTGCGATTGTTCACACCTAAAATGCATTGTTCAGAGAGTTTTAATGCACGCTCTAACTCATGTTCATCATGTACTTCGACCAGTACATCAAGCTGATGTTCAAATGCGGTCTTCGACATTTCTTCAAGTTGTTGATCAGATAAACATGCCACGATTAACAAAATACAATCTGCATGTAAGGCACGTGCTTCAACAACATTATAAGGATCAATCAAGAAATCTTTACGTAGCGCTGGTAGGGAACAATGCTGACGCGCAATTGTAATATTCTCATCAGCACCTTGGAAAAAGTCTACATCTGTTAAAACAGAGAGACATGCTGCACCTGCTTGTTCATATTGCTGTGCAATTTCCGCAGGATTAAAGTCTGCACGAATCACGCCCTTGGAAGGTGATGCCTTCTTGATTTCAGCGATAACAGCGGGACGTTTGTGTTGTAAAGCATTCGCAAAACCACGAACAGGTGTTGCTTCTTTTGCCCACTGTTCTACATCATGCAAACTACGTTGTTTTAAACGTTCAGTAAGCTCCTCATGTTTGCGGTCAACAATTTTACCTAAAATGGTATTTTGAATATCGATCATGAGAAGTCCTTAGTCAGCCTGATATTGTTTCAATGTTTTAGTAAATTCAGCCAAGATACTCATTTTTTCCAAGGCTTGACCGCCATAAAGAATATCTTGAGCGAGTTCAACTGCTTGTTTATATGTTTTAGTCATGCCAGCCACGTAAATACCAGCACCAGCGTTCAAAGCAATCATATTTGCTGCTTTTTCGCCAATTTCAGATTTATCTCGACTCAAAGCATCCTTGATCAACTTTAAACTTTCTTCTGAGCTATTCACCACCAAACCTGTAAGGGTTTGCGATGGGATACCTACTTCATCAGGTGTAAGTGTCCATTCAGTGATTTCACCATCTTTAAGTTCAGCCACAGTAGTTGGCGCAGCAAGACTGATTTCATCTAAACCATCTTTAGAATGTACAACCATTACATGTACTGCGCCGAGTTGTTTTAAAACTTCTGCGATTGGTCGGCAAAGTTCATCTGAGAACACACCTATGACGAAACGATTGACACCAGCTGGATTGGTAAGAGGGCCGAGTAAATTAAAAATACTGCGAATACCTAGCTCACGACGTGGAGCAACCGCATAACGCATTGCTTTGTGATGATTCGGCGCAAATAGAAAACCTACACCAATTTCACGGATGCAACGTTCAGTTTGCTGCATATCCAAATCAAGTTGGATACCCATCTGTTCAAGTACATCAGAGGAACCAGATTTACTCGATACACCACGATTGCCATGTTTCGCAATGGTTGCACCAGCGGCAGCAATTACAAAACTAGATGCTGTAGAGACGTTAAATAAATTTTGACCATCGCCACCTGTACCAACAATATCAACCAAATGTGGAATATCACTGACATCAATTTTAATCGCAAACTCACGCATGATACGCGCAGCCGCAGTTATTTCATCAATACTTTCACCCTTCATACGCAAGCCCATCATCAATGCGCCAATTTGTGCATCAGTTGCTTCACCTTGCATGATACTGCGCATTACATCTTCCATTTGAGGTTGGGTAAGATGAATATTTTTAGTAATGTGATTCAGTGCCTGTTGGATATTCATAGTCATGAGTTACAGCATTAGGATTGATTAAAATTTGAAAATAACCTGATTTGGTCGCAATTGGTTCGGTATGACGAAAGAGTAATACTTGAGCTAAAAGCTAGAGAGTTATGTTATCAGAAAATAAAGTGGATTTTATATGCTTTGAATAAAAAGCTGATATGCTCTAAATTTAGACATATTGCTATAATTTTCCACTATTATACTTGGTTAATAAAAATTGAATTAATTAATATTTTGATGAGAATGTCGATATGTACGTCAGTCAACTTTTAAATTATCCAGTGAAATCTTGTAAAGGAAATCAACTATCTGAAATGGAGATTGATAGTTTTGGACCAAAATGGGATCGTCGATGGATGCTAGTTGATGGCGATGGTCGTTTTGTAACTCAGCGAAAAATTGCTGAAATGGGGCAAATAGGAGTAACTGTTTCATCAGAAGTTATCCGCTTTGATTATCACTCTGAACATATGGAACTCAGTTTAATTGAGGCTCAGGGGTATAAAGACGAATGCCTTGTAACTGTGTGGCAAGATCAGGTAAAAGGAAATCGTATTGATCATCCTGTGAACGATTGGATCAGTGATAAATTAGGCAAAAAAGTACAGTTGGTTTATATGCCACAGGAAACGATTCGCCAAGTCGATCTTGAATACGCACAATTTGGAGATCGTGTAGGTTTTGCAGATGGTTTTCCCTTTTTGATTTTAAGTGAGGCATCTGTCCAATTTCTTTCCGAAAAAGTTGGATATCCATTGGATGTACGACGTTTTAGACCCAATATTGTCATCTCTGGTTGTGAGGCTTTTACAGAAGACACATGGCAGCAAATACAAATTGGTGAAATTGTATTTGATCTAGTTAAACCATGTTCACGCTGTGTCATTCCAACGATTGATCTTAATACTAGTCAAAAGCAACCTGAAGTCATGCAGGCGATGTTGGCTTATCGAAAACAAGGTAATAAGGTAATGATGGGGCAAAATGCATTACATCGTGGAGCAGGTAATATCCGAGTTGGAGAAGAGGTTAAAATTCTCTGATACAAATGATTAAATTAAAAAATAATTTGTAATAAAAAAACCAATCACAAATAGCATGATTGGCTTTTATGACCTGACAAATCTTAATCCTTAGTAACGGTATCTCTAACACCTAGTAGTTGACTTGTTGCTATACCAGCTGTCATAGATCCATTTACGTTTAGCGCAGTGCGTCCCATATCAATTAATGGTTCAATTGAGATAAGTAAAGCGACTAATGTTACGGGTAAACCCATAGCTGGCAATACGATTAAAGCTGCGAAGGTTGCACCACCACCGACACCTGCAACTCCAATCGAGCTTAAAGTCACAATTACGATAAGTTGAGCAATCCATAAGGGGTCTAAAGGGTTGATACCAACTGTTGGTGCCACCATGACTGCAAGCATTGCAGGATATAGTCCCGCACATCCATTTTGACCAATGGTCGCGCCGAAAGAAGCTGAAAAACTAGCAATACCTTCTGGAACGCCCAGTTGTTTTGTTTGAGCTTCAATATTCAGAGGAATACTTGCAGCACTGGATCTGCTGGTAAAAGCAAACGTTAAAACAGGAAAAACCTTTTTGAAAAACTCGATGGGATTTACACGGACAAATAGCAAAATCAACGTATGGACGATGAACATAATCGCAAGACCCAAATAGGACGCGACAAGAAATTCACCTAGTTTCACGATATCAGCAACATTTGCCGTAGCAACCATTTTTGCCATTAATGCGAATACACCATACGGTGTAAATTGCATGACTAAACGAACTAAGCTAATGATTAATGCTTGTAGAGCTTCAATTCCATTTCGAATTCTCTCACCATTGAGTGAATCTTTATCCATCAGCTTAAGTGCTGCAACCCCTAAAAAAGCAGAGAAAATTACAACACTAATAATTGCGGTTGGACGAACTCCAGTCAGATCAGCAAAAGGATTTTGAGGAAGTAGCGAAAGTAATAACTTGGGAATATCAAGGTTGGTGACTTGACCGATATAATCAGTTTGAATTGCAGCAAGGCGGGCGGTTTCTTGAGTGCCTTGAACTAAGCCCTCGGCGGTTAAACCAAATAAATTGGTCACACTAATTCCGACAAAAGCAGCAATCGCCGTGGTAAACAATAAAATACCGATAACGAAACTACTTATTTTACCGAGCGAAGTCGTTTGATGAAGTTTAACAACTGCACTTAAAATTGAGATGAAAATAAGTGGCATGATCACCATTTGTAACAGTTGAACATAACCATTACCAACTAAATTAAACCACGTCACTGACTCTGCAATAATTTGATTGTCAGCATAAATCGTTTTTAATCCTAGACCATAAACGATACCGACACCCATACCGATGAGCACTTTTTTTGCAAGGCTCCAATCTGGTCGATAAGTAAAAAACAATCCTGCCATGAGCAAGAAAAATACAATAATATTCAATAAAACCAAGGTATTCACAATAAGGCTATCCTGATTGGTATTTCAGGGGGGAGATAAATAAAAAATAATATTCAGATTCTATCATCCAGTTACCCTGAAGCTTAATCATTCCTATGACTATAGTTAATCTAAAAAATTAAAAAGGAGTCTAAATTGTCAGAAACCTATGTTTTAATTTTCTTTTGAAAATGCATGAAAAGTTGATTAATTATTGAAAAAGAATGAATTGTTCTAAATAAATGTTTCTTGTTTGATTTTAATGCTGAAAATTTAACCAGTTTGTATAAGTTATATATTGATTTTATATGTTCAAAATAAAAACAGCCTATTCATAAAATAGGCTGTTTAAAGAATGAGAATTTGTTAATTCTTGCGATTATGCATAAATATCCAAGAAGTTTTTAAAAATCTGATGCCCATGTTCGCTTAAAATTGACTCAGGATGGAATTGGACGCCTTCAACAGGTAAGGTTTTATGCTTCACACCCATAATTTCTTCAATCGTGCCATCTGGTTGATTAGTCCAGCAGGTAACTTCTAAGCAATCAGGCAGTGTTTCTTGTTCAATCACAAGAGAATGGTAGCGAGTAGCAGCAAAAGGAGAGGGTAAATTACTAAAAATACCTTTATCACTATGGTGCATATCAGATAAACGACCATGCATGACTGTTTTAGCACGGATAATATTGCCACCAAAAGCTTGTCCAATCGCTTGATGCCCTAAACAAACGCCTAGTAATGGAATTTTTCCAGCAAAATGATTGATCGCAGGTATCGAAATCCCAGCTTCAGTCGGTGAACAAGGACCAGGGCCAATCACTAGGTATTTAGGCTGCCATCGTTCGATGTCCTCTAATGTCACTTGATCATTACGAACAACTTTTACTTCTTGATTCAACTCGCCAAAGTATTGAACGATGTTGTAAGTAAAACTGTCATAATTGTCAATCATTAGAAGCATGATTATAACCTTTTGAAAATATGCACTTTATTGTGCTTTTTTGGATTCAATTGACCGACCAAAACAATTCAATATCCGTTACTAAGAATATATAAAAATATGTTCAAGATCGTTAGGGTAAATAATCATAGCAAAAACAGAAGCTCAATGTTCAATATTTCTAATTTGGTCGAGTAAGTCGTCAGTTCAAAATGAGCTTTTGACACACAAATAATTATCAATATTATTTTAAAATTTAAAGGTTTGATAAAAAAACATGTCGGTGAATCGAAAGTCCAGTGGAATTGATTGGAATGTACTCCAAAAGAATGATATAAAAAGCCAATTTATGCTAATAAATGATGGCGTAATTTAGCACTACAATAGTTCTTTGTTTCATATACTGCACTATTTTGGTTCATTATGTCTTTTTTGGGGACGGGCTGGAATGGAAATGTGTGAATATGGTGCATTTGCGATTGCAAACATTATAGAAGACATAGGACATGGAGCTTAAAGCATTTTTTCTGCAAAGAATTTCAATGTTTTAGGTATGCTTTAAAATTGTTGGTATGATAATTGCTAATTGTACACCAACAACTAACACGCACTTAACAAGTGCATATAAATTTCATTGGAGCAAATGAGCATGGCGAACAAGGTCCTTCAACTCATCAAAGAAAGTGGCGCAAAATGGGTCGATTTTCGCTTTACTGATACTAAGGGTAAAGAGCAACACGTAACTTACCCAGCTGACACGATTGATGAAGATACATTTGAAGATGGTAAAATGTTCGATGGTTCTTCAATCGCTGGTTGGAAAGGCATTGAAGCTTCTGACATGATCTTACGTCCAGATGCTGAAACAGGTTTTCTTGACCCGTTCTTTGCTGAGCCAACTGTTGTTGTGACTTGTGACGTTATTGAGCCATCTACTGGTCAAGGTTACGAGCGTGACCCACGTTCGATTGCTCGTCGTGCTGAAGAATATTTAAAATCTACAGGTATCGGTGATACAGCATTCTTTGGTCCAGAACCAGAATTCTTCGTTTTCGACGAAGTTAAATGGGATATCGATATGTCTGGCGCTCGCCATACATTAATCGCTGAAGAAGCTGCATGGTCTACTGGTAAAGATTACGAAGCTGGCAACTCTGGTCACCGTCCACGTGTGAAAGGTGGTTACTTTCCAGTTCCTCCAGTTGACTCTCACCAAGACATGCGTGCTGAAATGTGTGCACGTATTGAAGACATCATGGGTCCAGGTCGTGTAGAAGTACATCACCACGAAGTTGCTTCTTGCCAATTAGAAATTGGTGTGAGCTTCAATACATTAGTTCGTAAAGCGGATGAAGTTCAACAGTTCAAATATGCAGTTTGGAACGTTGCTCACCAATATGGTAAAACAGCGACTTTCATGCCTAAGCCAATGGTAGGTGATAACGGTTCTGGTATGCACGTTCATATGTCTATCTCTAAAGATGGCAAGAACTTGTTTGCTGGTGATGAATATGCTGGTTTATCAGAAATGGCATTGTTCTTCATCGGTGGTGTAATCAAACACGCTCGTGCTTTGAACGCAATTACTAACCCTGGTACAAACTCGTACAAGCGTTTAGTTCCTCACTATGAAGCTCCGATTATGCTTGCTTACTCAGCACGTAACCGTTCTGCTTCTATCCGTATTCCTTACGTTTCTAGCCCTAAAGGCAAACGTATCGAAGCACGTTTCCCAGATCCATTAATGAACCCATACTTAGGTTTTGCGGCATTGTTAATGGCTGGTCTTGATGGTATTCAAAACAAGATTCACCCAGGTGAAGCTGCTGACAAGAACTTGTATGACCTTCCTCCTGAAGAAGAAGCAAAAATCCCTACAGTTGCTCACAACTTAGAAATGGCGATTGATGCTCTTAAAGCGGATCACGAGTTCTTATTAAAAGGCGGTGTATTCACTAAAGAAATGTTAGATGCTTACATCGAACTTAAAACTGAAGATGTACGTCGTCTTAACACGACTACTCACCCAGTTGAATTTGATATGTACTATAGCTTGTAATACATCCCAAATAAAAAAGCTCGCTTAGGCGAGCTTTTTTTATGCTTTGATTCAATTGAAAGTCATACGCTTTTTATCAAAAAATTCATGTAAACTAGATGCGATGTTTTTAGTGAGCCAAGCATGCGAAATTTACGACCAAACACAATAAATTCAAAGCAGATTCCTAAAGAATTAAAAAAATGGTTGTACGCATCAGGTTCATTAACTCAACAACTTACTGATCTTGCTAGTGGTGATTTCCATGTTGAGCGGATTAGAGAGCATTATCAACGTTTAACATTTGCTGACAGTAAATGGATGTTAATGCCTTACCATCATGTTGCTTGGGTACGTGAAACTCATTTATATGGTAGCGAGCGAGAGCCTTGGGTGAAGGCAAAAAGTATTTTCCCGATTCTTAGTCTACAAAAAAAAGCAAGAATATTTAAATATATACGCAATAAGCCAATCGGTTGGTTCTTATTTCAAAGAACTGATCCTCAGTGTGAGCGACGTGTTATTCAACTTGATGAGGGCTGGACTAGGCAAAGTTGTTATACATGGCATGGGTGTAAATTTATTGTGCAGGAAACTTTTTTGCCTGCTTTTGAACAGTTTATTCGACAGCATTGACTCTCAGGATTACTCATGGAAACAGTGCAACATATAACATGGCGACAACGTTTAGAAGCCTATTATTATCTATGTAGATTTGATAAACCGATTGGTACGGAATTGGTTTTTTGGCCAACCATGTGGGCGTTATGGATTGCATCTAAGGGCATACCTGATCTTAAGATATTGCTAATCATGGCTTTGGGATGCTTATTTATGCGTGCTGCAGGTTGTGCAATTAATGATTTTGCTGATCGTAAAGTAGATGCACATGTAGAACGAACGAAAAATCGTCCTTTAGCCACAGGTGTGATCAAAGCCAAGGAAGCAGTGTTTGTTTTTTTAGCCTTGGTAGTGCTTAGTGCAAGTTTGTTGTTGTTCTTGCCTATAGAAGCATTTTATTGGTCATTTGGAGCGTTATTGTTAGCGTTCATATATCCATTTATGAAACGTTATACGCATCTACCACAAGTTTTTCTCGGTGCTGCATTTTCTTGGTCAATTCCAATGGCATATGCCGCTGTTGGGCAGACCCCAGATTTGACTTGTTGGTTGCTTTATTTTGGCAATTTGGCATGGACTGTAGCATATGACACCCAGTACGCGATCACAGATCGTGAATATGATTTAAAAATTGGGGTCAAATCGACGGCTATTCTATTTGGTCGCTACGATATACAAATTATTGGTGTGTTACAGCTTGTGAGTTTGGTATTGATCGGCATTGCTTTGTATATCGAAAGTTTGCTTGTACCTTTTGGAATAGCTGGATTGATTGTCGTTGCTGGAGATTTTATTTATCAAACATTTAAGACTCAAGATAGGGATCCGCAACTTTGTTTTTGGGCATTTCGTCACAATAGATGGGTTGGAATGATAATTTTTCTAGGAATCTTTTTACAATTAGTGGTTTAAAATGACCAATTAGTTGAAAAGTGTTCTATGCAGAGCACTTTTTTTATGCCTTAATAAAGTCGCATGTAGTTTCGTGCACACAAAAACAAGACTAAAAGAAAATTTTATGAAACGGTCTAAAATTGGATTAGCAATTAGCTTTTCAATCTCTGCTTTATTTCTATTTGCGTGTAATGACAGTAATGATGGTTATTCAAGCAGCAATAAAGATAAAACATATATTTCAGAAAGTAGCTAATCAAAAGATAATTTGACTTTTGCAGCATCGATCAAAGTTATGACCTATAACATGACTAATGTTCAGGGTAAAACAGCAAAAGCGACTGCGATGGTTATGTTTCCTAAGGTTGCTGCACCAAGCGATGGTTATCGTGTAGTGGTATGGGAACATGGAACAGTGGGAGTCGCTGATAGCTGTGCTCCTAGTAATAATGTGCTTAATCCGCGTTTTAGAATTTTAGCTGAAACTCTATTTGCTGCTGGTTATGTGGTGGTTGCACCTGATTACGAGGGTTTGGGAACGGCTGGTATCCATCCTTATCTTAATTTAGCAAGTGAAGCAAAATCTGCTATCTCAGCGATGCAAGCGGTTAAAGATCGTTATGGCACCCAATTAAATGGTGCATGGATGTCAGTAGGGCAGTCTCAAGGTGGGCAAGCTTCTATTGGTACGGCTGAATATGCAAATGCTGATATATCTTATAAAGGGGCGGTTGCTGGAGCACCAGCTTCAAGTTTAGGTAAGATTATTCTTGAAGTCGCTCCAGCTGCATTGGCAAACATCGAGCAGGCAGAAGTAGCCAATAATGTTCCATTAGTAAATCGTGTGTCTGTAGATTCTTACGCAACGCTACTGGCATACGCTGCTTTAACGGGTGTTGGTATCAAAGCATATGAACCAAGGTTTGATTATCGAGATATTTTCCAAGATCGTGCTAAATCATTAGCAGAGTTTGCTGAAGGTACAACTGGTGAAAATGGTTTATGTCTTGATAATGAAAGTGACCCAAGTGCAAGCCTCATCGAGAAGTTTAAAGCAGATATCATCAAATTTATGACGGATAATCCAGATAAAAAAGTGATGGATTACCCTGGATTAGATACAAACAATTTTAAAACCAATCCAACCGTTCAGAAGTTTTTGGTAGATAATCAGCCTGGAACTAAGCGAATTGATAAGCCGGTCTTAGTTGTACAAGGTACAGCTGACACTAACGTTCCTTTCCCAGTGACTCAGGCATTGGTAGCTAATTTACAGGCATTAGGTTCTGATGAGGTGGAATTAAAACCTGTGCTTAATGCAACACATACCCAAGCGATTGTATGTAAAAACTTAGATATTTATAACTTTATTCAAGCGAAAATGCCTGCTAAGACAAATGTGGTGATTGATCCTGCAAAAATTGATGCAAGCAAAGACCCGCAGTGTACAGGCGTGAGTTCTTAATTATTCAACGATATTATGATTAGATTTTAGAACTTGTAAATCAAAAAAGAGTCTCATCAGTGGGGCTCTTTTTTGTTATATTGTTGCATCGATTTTGATAGCGCATTTTGAATACTATGAGTCAGAATTCAGTTGAAAAAAAGCAAATACCATGGGGTTTAATGGCTTTGGGTTTATTGATACCAATATTTATTGTTGGTATGGCTTTTATTGCAGCAAGAAGTGATGCAGAAACAAAACGTAAATATGATCAACAACGTGCTGAGATTGCAAAGAAGTTTGAAGATCAAAAAAATGCTGAACAAGCTAAGAATGCTGAATAAATGCTTATAGCATTGTTTTTAAGAACGAATATCCATCTGTAATTGTTTTATGGATGGAATTTCAGTATAGCGAATGACATCATAGCCTGCCTCTTGTAACATTTGATCTCTTTGTTTGTCTTCCTGCTCTTTTCCGAGATGACTCGGATCATCTAATTCAATAATCACAACAACTTTCATATCTTTATTGAGTAGCACGAAGTCGGTAACTTTACGATTAAATTTGCTTCGAATTTTATAATGATCACTCGTAATTAATGCACTAAAAGCCACTTGAGTCAGAACGTGGTAGTGGGGGAAGGATTGTTTTAATCGAAGGAACATTTCAGTTTCAAATGAGCTAATTACCGATCGAGGAAAGAATTTTTGTTTAGGTAGAAAAAAAGGAATAAAGCTAACAAGAAGAATAATACTACTTATGCATCCAATAACTAGGAAAATAGTTTGAAGAAAGTCCAGCATATTCAAATCAAATAGTTAATAAAAAACCCACTCAAAGTGAGCGGGTTTTTAGAATTTGGCTCTCCCACCTGGGCTCGAACCAGGGACCTGCGGATTAACAGTCCGTCGCTCTACCGACTGAGCTATGGGAGAATCTAGGTAGGCATTCTATGCATGAAGCAGATGTAGGTCAAGTGAGTTTAAGCTAAAAAATTTAAATATTGATTTAATTGTATTTTTTATCATCATTTTCTAGATTTTAGAGATAAGGAAATGAAAACTGATTTTATTTGACAGAATTGGGGGAAATAAAAAAGCCTACATCAATGATATAGGCTTTTTTGAATCTTGGCTCTCCCACCTGGGCTCGAACCAGGGACCTGCGGATTAACAGTCCGTCGCTCTACCGACTGAGCTATGGGAGAATAGTAGATGGCTCTCCAACCTGGGCTCGAACCAGGGACCTGCGGATTAACAGTCCGTCGCTCTACCGACTGAGCTATTGGAGAATCTGATGCGCATTTTAGGGATGAATTTCAGATGCGTCAACAAGAATAGTAAAGAAAATGAATTGTTTGCTTGATAATTATTCTTTTATGATTGGATAAATAAAAAAACTGCCCGAGATGGGCAGTTTTTATGCAAGAATTAAAAATTATTTCTCTACACCAGCTGGCTGACCAGCTAATTTAGCGTTAGCGTAGTCCCAGTTCACTAAGCTTTCTAAGAAAGTAGCGATGTATTTTGGACGTAGGTTACGGAAATCGATGTAGTAAGCATGTTCCCATACGTCAATTGTTAATACTGCAACTTGACCGTGTGCAAGTGGAGTATCTGCGTTTGAAGTTTTAGTAATTGATAATTTACCGTTAACTTCATCAGCAACTAACCAAGCCCAACCTGAACCGAATTGAGTTGTTGCAGCAGCAGTGAATTCTTCTGCAAATTTTTCATAGCTACCAAAAGCTTCTTCGATTTTTGCAGCGATCGCGCCAGTTGGTTTACCACCACCGTTTGGTTTCATGCTGTTCCAGTAGAATGTATGGTTCCATACTTGAGCAGCATTGTTGAAGATACCTGCTTTAGAAGCATCACCAGCAGATGCTTTGATGATCTCTTCTAAAGATTTACCTTCAAGGTCTGTGCCTTTGATCAAGTTGTTTAAGTTAACAACATAAGTATTGTGATGTTTATCGTGATGGTATTCTAAAGTTTCGCGAGTAATATGCGGAGCTAAATCATCATAGCCATATGGAAGTGCAGGTAAAGTAATGGTTGTCATGTTCCAATCCTTGCAATTGCTGGGTTTTACGTTAAGTGGCTCTATTGTAAATGATTCCAAACACAATAGGGCAGTCTTTTAAAGAACGATATACAATAAAGGTTCAATTAAAAACGATAAATGAAATCGGATTATTCAATTTAATTAAATCGGGTTGTTCAACTCAAAATAATGTGTTTCTACTGAAAATTGTGTTGCGATTGCCTTAGCTAAACGTTGAACGCCATAACGTTCTGTTGCATGGTGACCACATGCAAAATAATGGACGTTTTGCTCTTTTGCTTCGTAGAAAGTGCGTTCGCTGACTTCACCAGATATGTATGCATCACAATTGGCTTCAGCTGCTTTTGCAATGAAGTCTTGAGCGCCTCCAGTACAAAAACCTACCTTGTGAATAGTGTTCTTGCTGCAAGGTAAATGGAGAATATTAAAATCAAAAATATTTTTTAACTTTTCTTTGAACTGTTCAGGGCTTAATGGACTTTCTAGGTAGCCAATATTGCCAATTGGATGCTTTTCAAATGGATCCAAAGCTTCCAAATGGTTTAAACCAATTAAATCTGCAATTGCGGCATTATTACCAAGCGTGGGATGTGAATCCAAAGGTAAATGGTAAGCCACTAGAGAGATATCATTTTGGATTAATTTCTTAATTCGATTACCGCGCATTCCTGTGATTGGATATGGTTCGCCCTTCCAAAAGTAACCATGATGTACGAGCAAAACATCTGCATTTTGCTCAATTGCTGCATCAATTGCGTCTTCAGATGCTGTGACAGCGCAAAGAATTTTATTAACTTCAGTTCGACCTTCAATTTGTAAGCCGTTAGGAGCATAGTCTTTAAATTCGTTGGTTTTTAAAGTTTGATTACACCATTGCACAATTTCATGCAAATTAGCCATGCTTATCCTCAGATTGTTAACATTTTCATTGTGAATAATAAAAACATATTTTTAAATGTAACTAAAGCTAGACAAAACTTTTTTAACTTTTGCATTGATTTTAAGGTATTTACTTTACAATGATAGAAATTTCTAGTTCATCAATATTTTACTTACTCATAAACTAATTTCGCCTAGAGGATAATAGACGTGCGCCGTGCATTTACATGGTTACCTTGGGTATTACTCATTCTTGTTATATTTAGTTTTCTGGCTTGGCAGAGATTTCATCAACCTAAACCAACAGTTGCAGCTGATGGTGTAAAAATGCCTGCTGAAAAAGTTGAACCTCTGATTGATACTACACGAGCTGGTGGCGTTGTTTCATATAGTGCTGCAGTTAAAGTTGCTGCACCTGCTGTAGTCAATATTTTTACTACACAAAAAGTGAAACAGTTGAATCATCCATTGCTTAATGATCCTGTATTTCGTGAGTTTTTTGGTAATCAAATGCCACAACAACCACAGAATGAAAATAGTTTAGGTTCTGGAGTAATTGTTCGTGCGGACGGTTATATTCTAACGAATAATCATGTAATCGCTCAGGCTGAACATATTGTGGTTGCTTTGCATGATGGTCGTCGTGCAGAAGCGAAAGTGATCGGCACTGACCCTGATACAGATCTAGCTGTGATCAAGATTGAGTTGGATAAGCTTCCTGTATTGCCATTCAAATTGAGTGGTAATGAAGTCGGTGATGTCGTTCTCGCAATTGGCAATCCATTTGGTGTAGGGCAAACCGTGACTCAAGGGATTATCTCTGCCACTGGTCGTTCAGATCTTGGTATTAATACTTACGAAGACTTTATTCAAACAGATGCTGCAATTAACCCAGGTAACTCAGGCGGTGCATTAATTGATGTCGCTGGTAACTTGATCGGTGTAAATACCGCTATTTTCTCGCAATCAGGTGGATCACTTGGAATTGGTTTTGCGATTCCTGCAAATGTATGCCAACAAGTTCTAAATTCAATTTTGAAAGATGGACGTGTTGTGCGTGGTTGGTTAGGTATTAGCTTAATTCCGAACACTGTTGAGCAAGATGTATTAGCAGCCAAATCTGTAGGTGTTGTTGTTGCCGATGTTTTACGTGGTGGACCTGCGGATGAAGCAGGGGTGAAGCGTAATGATAAAATTATTCAAGTGAATAATGAGCAGATTACATCTGCATCTCACTTAATTAATTATGTAGCATTACAAGCACCTGAAAGCATCATTAATGTGATCGTTGAGCGTGATGGAAAACAACAAACACTGCAAGTGAAAGTTGGTGAGCGAAAAGTTCAACAAAATGCTCAGTCACAGTACATACCATTACCAAAACGTTAATCAAAGAAAAAAGCTTGCTGAAGGTCAATCAGCAAGCTTTTTAGTTTTTTTTAAGCTTTTTTATTTTTCATTTAACCAGTCAATTCTTATGTTTTGATGACAGTTTTTTGATGCTTTGATGACATTTCATCGCAACTTAACCTTTTCAATTTCTGCAACTTGGTTAATAAAGTGAATCAAATGAAATGATTAAGTGCATTCAATTTCACTGGATTAAAGTGAATGGTTGTTGATCAATATTTATAATCGACCTGTAACCATAATTTTTGTGTATCAGCACCAAAATCATTTGCTTGATAGTCTGAATATTTTGCTAGAGCAGATAAACCTTTGATTGGTAGGGTATGGCTATAAGAAATTGAATATTCTTGACCGTAATCTATATTCTTTTCCTCGCTTCGATATTGATGTAATTCCGTACCCAGTTTTCCTTTGCTGAAAATATTAAAGTTAGATGTGATGTACAAGTCTTTCAAACCATTGGCAGGTGTCGTTAAGAACATATCCGTCCAACCATTAAATTTATGTTTGGTTGCTAATGGTGTTTGGAATGCAATTTTTCCATCATCACTACCAAGAACTTCATAACCAATCGAAATGTCCCCAATAGTTGTTGATTGACTCGATATATTGTAACCCAGCTCAAGAGCATAATAGTCAGCATCATAATCTGTTGGTTGGTCTGCATATTCTGTTTGATTTGCATATTCTGCTGAATATTTGAAGTCATTTTTCTTACCTGTCACTCTCAAACCATAGGTTTGATTTGACCATGCAGCAAGATCTTCAAAGTCCATCAAATAACCATAAACCACAGCATTTAAAAGAGGGTTGTAATTCATTTTGGCTTGAATCAAATGAATTTTACTTTCTTGTTTACTCGCTTGGGCTTGAATGAACTTAGGCTCAGGTTCTTCACTACCAAAAATTGTATTGACTTGATCAATATATGAATAAAATAATCCAAATTCTTTGCAAGGTTTATAGTTCAAACTTACAGCGTCAAAGGTTTGGTCATTCTGTCTCCAAGCAACTGTACCTACAAAACGTTGATTATCTAAATTAATTGTTTGACGACCTACGGTTAAATCAAAATTAGGGTTGTAAACATATTTTAAATACGCTTGATTGAGTTGCAAGTTTTCAGCATCAGGAACAGTGCTGTATTGAGTTTGACTATTTCGAGTGCTATTAAATTCATCATTAATCTCGACTGTACCTTCACCTTGAACGAATGCACTTAGACCATACCATGAACCCGTTTGGATCGCAGGACGAATACGTAATGTCCATGCATCAGCATTTTTGAGAGTATTATCTTGATCAACAAGCTCGTAACGTAAGCGAGTATCTAAGCTAAGTTTTGTTTGAGAGAAAAAATTATCTGATGCTGAAGTAAGGGTAGATAAACATGCAAGCGTGATTAATGAATACGAAAATTTATTCATCGCAGTATCCTTAATAAAGTATTTGAATTTGGAGAGAGGGAGGATGAGAAAGCCTCATCCTCTAAAAGTATGCATTTAGGTTGTTAAATTACGCTCAAGCAAAGCTTGTTCATATAATTCTTTTTCTTTGTCTTTGTGTTCAACTGAGAAGCGAATGAGAACGACAGTGAATGCAGCTACAGTCACAAGGCATCCCAAAATCATCAAACAAGTTTGAACATCAAGTAAGCCTTTTAATAAGAAACCTGCTGCGACTGCACCCACATTTCCGCCTGCACCAATAATACCTGCTACGCCACCAAGTGCATTACGATCAATAAATGGTACTAAGGCATATGTCGCACCGCATGACATGTGTGTAAATAATGCAAACACAGTCATCGTGATGATCGCCAAACCAATTGTATTCATTTGAGAGAATAAAATGAGGAACAAGCCTTCAAGTAAAATCAGGATGAATAAAACTTTTGTACGACCATCTAATCCTTTAGTAAGTGCCACTTTATCTGATACGATACCACCAAGTGCACGAGCGAATAGTGCGAGAAGACCAAAGATACCCGCAGTTAAACCTGCTTCTTTTAAACCCATGTTGAAGTGGTCGACGTAGTACATTGCTGCAATATTATGAATGAAGATTTCGATACCGAAACATGCTGCATAAGAGACAAATAGGATCCAAACGCGGTAGTTACGTGCTGCCTGCATTAAAATCGCCATTCCACCTTTTTTACCGCTACCAACTTCGACACCGTTCGCACGTAATTCTTTGAAATCACCTTGTGGACAGTCTTGAGTAAGTTTCCAATAAAGTACACCAACAATTACCATCATAATGCCAGGTACAAGCAGTGCAATTCTCCAGCCCATTGCTTGTTCTACACCAAACATCACAATTGCACCGAGAATTAACGGCATGATTGCTTGTGTTGCACCACCACCTGCATTTCCCCAACCTGCAGATGCTGCATTTGCTGTACCGACAACGTTAGGCGCAAACATAACGCTAGTATGGTATTGAGTGATAACGAAGCTCGCACCAATTGCACCAATTAAAAGGCGGAAGAAAAGGAACGACTCATAGGTATTTGCTGCTGCAACACCGAATACTGGGATACTGCCCAAGATTAATAATGCAGTGTATGTTTTACGAGGTCCGTACTTATCGCAAAGTGGACCAACGATTAGGCGAATCAGAATAGTGATGGCAACAGCCGCAATATTGATATTTGCAATCTGATCTTTGGTTAAATTAAATTCCCCTTTAATAACTGGCATTAATGGAGCACATGCAAACCATGCGAAGAAACACACGAAAAATGCAAGCCATGTCATATGGAAGGCGCGCATCGCAGGAGTGGAAAAGCTGAATAATTTTATTTCAGTCGCTTTTTTTGCATCTAAATTCATATTTGAAGACATAGCCTTCTCCTGAACTGAACGTTATTAATTTTTGCTTCGCAATACTTGCGAGAGCACATCGAACAGAACGGACACCGTTGGCCGTCAACAAATTTTTTTGAATCGACATTGATTCTGTATGTTATGAAGTATGCAAGGGATGTGCCAATAAAAATATTTAACCAAAAGAACAATTTAAAATTCTAATTTAAATCGCGAAAATTAATTATTCTATTGTTATAGATTCCGAGTGGGCAGTTGCTTAAATTTTAAAAACAGGAAATGTGATAGCAACTGTAAGGCAATATTGAATGAGTTGTTTTTAAATGGTGCATCATTTTTATACAGTTTGATTAAAAACATAGCGATCGAAAAAAAGCAGCCGAAGCTGCTTTGATAAAAAGAAAAGATTAGAAACGGTAGCCGATACCTGCATAACCTAAAATAGGATTAATTTCGATATCTGCTTTGGTTTTAATTAATTCCCCATATTTTGAATCATTCACAGTAATAGTAGCATCAGTACTTAAGTGAGCATAAGATACAGAGCCTACAGCGTACCATTTTTCATTAAAATCATAGGTAAAACCAACCGTTGCTACAGGAGCAAAAGTATCTGAAGCATCTAACTTAACTTTTGGATTTCCTGAGCTTTTTTTCTGGTCTAGAGCTGCGCCAGCTTTACCGTCTTTAATATTGACAATCATATGACCAGCATTGACAAGATCTTTTTCCAAGTCTGGGTTCATTTCTAGTTCACTGAAGTAAGCATACATGAACCCTAAACCAACATATGGTCTAAATTTATTTATACCGGTTTTTCCAAAGCGGTATTGGAGTTCGAATGCAGGTGTCCAAGCACGTGCGGAAGATGTCTTTTTATGGGCTTCTAAGTCCGTAATGAAAATATCTTTCTTTAATGGAAGATCACCAACTACTACACCTAATCCTTCTGGAGTAGCGATCCCTGTTAAAGGTGCATAAATTTTTCCTTTACCTTGAATATCTACTTTAGGAGGGATACCAGCTTTAACTTCCAACGACAGATTATCTGTAAAATGATAACTTGTCATGATCCCTAAGGTTAGAACATCATCGGCTTCAAGACCTGTACCTTGATTTTCCCATGAAGATAAACCATTGATTTCTGCTGTACCTGCAGTGCTCGCTCTGAGGTACTGTGCTCCATCATCACCTTTATAAGAGACAATACCTTCTTTACCCAAATTAAGGAGTGTATTTCTTTCTAGATCAAGAACGCCTTTTAATATAGCTTTTTTAGCTGTAGCTTCTGGTTGTGATTCATCAATCGCGTCTAACACAGAATCGCCTTTGACATCTCCAACTTTGGTTTTGGTTCCCTC
Organism: Acinetobacter sp. SK-43; assembly: GCF_015351505.1. Classification (NCBI taxonomy): domain Bacteria; kingdom Pseudomonadati; phylum Pseudomonadota; class Gammaproteobacteria; order Moraxellales; family Moraxellaceae; genus Acinetobacter; species Acinetobacter sp. SK-43. Next base: position 44,283 of record NZ_JADKPY010000071.1, on the reverse strand, counting down.
TGCAACAGAGGTATTTACACGTATAGGTTGTCCTTTACCCGTTGGTTTTACATATAGGGGACCAGCTGAAATAGAGAAGCGCTTAAACCCATCTCCATCTTTGAGGCTAAAATATGGTGAATCTGCAAAAGTAAGTGTAGGAAGGGCACATAAACCTGTTGTAATCAGGCATGCAAATGACTTCTTCATCATCTTGGGACTCCATGTCCTAAAGTTTGTAAGGATTTTTCTTGCGCTCACCATAACGTTTTTTTATGCAGAATTTGTATAGATAGAATTTATAATTGTTATAACTATGAAAAAAATTGTAGTAATTAGATTAAAATTGAGTGATTTTTACGCTAAAAAGGGTGGGTACTTAAGTACCCACCCTTAAAAATGAATTATTGAAAACGTGAAAGATCTTCTTCAGGGCGAGCTGTCAATACTTCAATTCCAGTCTCAGTCACTAAGATGGTGTGTTCGTATTGAGCAGACAATTTATGATCTTTTGTGACAACAGTCCATTTATCACCTAATAATTTTGTTTGCCAAACGCCAGCGTTCACCATTGGTTCAATAGTAAAGGTCATGCCAGCCTCTAAACGCATTCCTGTACCTTTTTGTCCATAGTGTAGAACTTGTGGTTCATCATGGAACACATTTCCAATACCATGACCACAATATTCTCGAACTACGCTAAAACGCTCAGACTCAACATATTGTTGAATAGCATGTCCGATATCACCTAAATAAGAACCATCACGTACAGTCGCCATACCACGATACATGGCTTCTTGTGCAACCTGACACAAACGGTTTGCCAAAATAGAGGTCTCACCACCTACGATATACATCATATTGGTATCGCCGTGATAACCGTCTTTGATTACTGTGACATCAATATTTAGGATATCGCCGTTTTTTAAAATTTTATTTTCAGATGGAATACCATGACAAACGACATGGTTAACAGATGTGCAAATTGAATGTTGAAATGCAGGTCGACCTGGAGCTGCACCATAACCTACACAAGCAGGAATAGCATCTTGTACATTTTCAATATGATTGCGACAGATTGTATCGAGTTCTAAAGTACTCACTCCCGCTTTAATATGCGGTTTAATCATGTCTAAAACTTCAGCCGCCAATTTCCCCGCGATGCGCATTTTTTCAATTTCATCGGGAGTTTTGATTAATCGACGAGGAGCTGTATAAGTCGTGTTCATGATCTCTAAAAACTTTTGGTAATTCGCAAGCGTCTATGGTATAAATAGCCGCCTATTTTATCAAATGCTTTTCGTGACTATTTTCTAAATAAGAAGTGGTTCGAAAAATTGATAAGTAGTTATACAAAATCCGCACATATATCGTCACATTACTCTGGGTGCCTAGCAATAGGTGGAGAATGCGGATATATGGAGGCCTAACCCAAACTTTAAGGTAAAGAAAATGGCAGATTACAACGTAAGCATGCGCGACCTTCTTCAAGCAGGCGCACACTTTGGTCACCAAACTCGTTTCTGGAACCCAAAAATGCGTCAATACATTTTTGGCGCGCGTAACAAAATTCACATCATCAACCTTGAGCACACTGTTCCTGCGTTAAATGATGCATTGAACTTCGTTAACAACTTGGCGAGCAAAAAGAACAAAGTATTATTCGTTGGTACGAAACGTGCTGCTTCTAACATCATCCGTGAACAAGCTCAACGTGCTGGTCAACCATATGTAGATCACCGTTGGTTAGGTGGTATGTTGACGAACTGGAAAACTCTTCGCCAATCTATCAACCGTTTAAAAGATCTTCAAACTCAATCTCAAGATGGTACTTTTGCTAAGCTTACTAAACGTGAAGCTTTAGAGCGTACTCGTGAGATGGACAAGCTTGAACGTGCTTTAGGCGGCGTTAAGAACATGGGTGGTTTACCTGACGCATTATTTGTAATCGATGTTGACCACGAAGCGATTGCAATCAAAGAAGCTAAAAACTTAGGTATTCCTGTAATCGGTATCGTTGATACAAACTCAAACCCAGATAACGTAGATTACGTTATTCCTGGTAACGATGATGCGATCCGTGCAGTAACGTTATACGCTTCAGCTATGGCTGACGCTATCATTGCTGGTAAAGAATACGCTCAATCACAAGCGAACGCTCAAGCAAAAGGCGATGACGCTGCGAAAGACGCTTCTGAGGCTTAATGCGTTTTGACGCAAGCTTGTCATTTTTGCGACATGTAATGGTGGCAAATTAAAGCGTCGAGATTGCAAACGGTCCAGAGTTTCTTTGGGCCGTTTTTGTTGAACAGATTTATTTTCTACCGATTTAGGAGATCAACATGACTGCAATTACTGCAAGCATGGTAAAAGAATTACGTGACCGTACTGGTCTTGCAATGATGGAATGCAAAAAAGCATTAACAGAAGCAAACGGCGATATCGAACTTGCAATTGATAACCTTCGTAAATCAGGTCAAGCAAAAGCAGCTAAAAAAGCTGGTAACATTGCTGCTGATGGTGCGATCACGATCATTCAAAACGGTAACAAAGCGATTCTTGTTGAAGTTAACTGTCAAACTGACTTCGTTGCTAAAGACGACAACTTCAAAAACTTCTCTGACAAAGTTGCTACAGCTGCTCTTGCTGCTGGCGAAACTGATGCAGCAAAAATTGCTGAACTTAAGCTTGAAGACGGTGCTACTGTAGAAGAAGCTCGTGTTGCGCTTGTTCAAAAAATCGGTGAAAACATCCAAGTTCGTCGTGCACAAATCGTTGAAGGCGAAAACTTAGCTGTTTATAAGCACGGTTTAAAAATCGGTGTTGTTGTTTCTTATACAGGTGATGCAGATACTGGTAAAGGTATTGCAATGCATGTTGCCGCGTTCAACCCAGTTGCAGTAAATGCTGAAGCTGTTCCAGCTGACTTAATCGCTAAAGAGAAAGAAATTGCTGAAGCGAAAGCGTTAGAATCTGGCAAGCCAGCAAACATCGTTGAGAAAATGGTAACTGGTTCAGTAGAAAAATACTTGAACGAAGTTGCTCTTGATCGTCAAATGTATGTTATCGACAACGACAAGAAAGTTGCTGATGTATTAAAAGCAACTGGTACAGTTGTAGCTCAATTCGTTCGTTTCGAAGTAGGCGAAGGTATTGAGAAGAAAGCTGAAATGAGCTTTGCTGATGAAGTTGCTGCTGCTCAAGCTGCTGCTGCTCAATAATTTTTATTGAATCAGTAAAATAAAAAAACCCAGTCACTTTTGACTGGGTTTTTTTTATGCAAAATTATGATGTAGATGATGGCTCATCATGCTGTTCTTTAAATTTAGCCAAAGCATCAATGCGATATTGAATCAACATTTCACCTATTTCAACACCTTGAATATCTGGCGGTAAATCTTGAGCACGTATTTTTCTCACAATTTCCATCGCATCTAAGATGTATTGTGCTTGTGGATAGGGGTGATTCTCTAAACCTAAACGACCTTTGGCATCACATTCACATGCCTGTACAAATGCCTGAACCTTCTCAGGTTTGCGTAATACATCTAAACGTTGTAATAAGCGCCATAGCGTGCCAGGTTTAAGATTTTTGGCTTGGTGACATTTTAAATGTTCTTTACAAACGATAAGCGCCAAGTTCTTGAGCTGTGTAGGAACTTTTAAGCGATCAGAAATATCACCAACAGGTTTTAAACCTCTTTCTTCATGCATAATATGCTTGGGTAATTCCTCAGCAGGTGTGAGCGCCTTCCCTAAATCATGTACAAGTACTGCATAACGAACGTCTAGGGCGTAATTTGCTAAACAGGCTTGTCTTAATGACATTAATGTATGAATACCACAGTCAATTTCTGGGTGGAATTCGGGGCGTTGTGGAACACCAAATAATGCATCAATCTCAGGAAACAAAACTTTGAGAGCATTACAGTCTCTGAGCGTTTGAAAGTACACATCGGCATGATCTTCCATCAATGCACGAGAGGTTTCTTTCCAAACCCGTTCAGGTGTTAGTGCATCTAATTCACCAGAACTTGCGATTTCACTCATTAGGTTTAATGTTTCTTCAGCAATCTTAAATCCGTAAGCTGTATAACGTGCAGCAAATCTTGCAACGCGTAAAACACGAAGTGGATCTTCAATAAAAGCATCTGAGACATGGCGAAGAATTTTTTGGTTAAGATCATCTTGACCACCATAGGGATCATAAATGTTTCCATTTTCATCCATTGCCATTGCATTGATGGTGAGATCACGACGTATTAAGTCTTCTTCTAATTTGACTGTTTTATCGGTATGAAATTGAAATCCATGATATCCCACGCCAGACTTACGTTCTGTACGCGCGAGAGCATATTCTTCTTTTGTTTTTGGATGAAGAAATACAGGGAAGTCTTTACCTACAGGTTGAAATCCATCGGCGAGTAATTGTTCGGGTGTTGCTCCGACCACCACGTAATCTTTTTCGTGATAGGGGTGCCCAAGTAAATGATCTCTGACAGCACCGCCTACTAAATAAACTTGCATAAAAAACCTCTATTCTTCACACAATCATGCAACAGAATAGAGGTTTTCTCAAGCATTAAGCGAAGCTTTTCTCGAAAAGCTCTGCTTAAGATAATCAGTTTTGACTTTGCTGAATTTCTGCAACCGTCAATGCTGTCATATTAACTAAACGACGTGTTGTTGCCGTTGGGGTTAAAATATGAACAGGCTTAGCAGCACCTAATAAAATAGGACCAATAGTAACGTTGTTACCAGAAGTTGCTTTTAAGAGGTTAAATGAAATATTCGCTGCATCAAGATTAGGCATGATCAAAAGATTTGCTGAACCTTTAAAACGTGAGTTCGGGAATGCAAAATGACGAATATTGTCGTCTAATGCTGCATCACCATGCATTTCACCTTCAACTTCAAGCTCAGGAGCTTGTTCTGAAAGTAAACGGAAGACTTCACGCATCTTTTGAGCACTTGGGTCAAACTGATCACTACCAAAACTAGAGTGAGAAAGCAGAGCAACACGAGGTGTCATACCAAAGCGACGAACTTCTTCAGCAGCTAAAATTGTCATTTCAGCAAGCTGTTCAGCAGTAGGGTTAGTATTTACATAGGTATCAGCAATAAATAAGTTGCGATCTTCAAGCATAAGCGCATTTAAAGTAAAGAATGTACTGCGACCTTCTTTTAGTCCAATGACATTTTTAACGAAATCTAAATGGATATCGTAGCTTGAATAAGTACCACACAACATACCATCAGCTTTGCCAAACTTCACCATCAAAGCTGCGATTAGTGTTGAGCGACGACGTGCTTCACGCTGAGCATACTCAACTGTTACACCTTTACGCTGCATCGTTTGATAATAGTCTTTCCAGAACTCTTCATATAAAGGGTTTTGTTCTTGATCTGCGATTTCAATGTTTATGCCATGTTGTAAGCGTAAGCCTAATTTCTTGATATTCGCTTCGATCACAGTTGTACGGCCAATCAAGATTGGTTTAGCAAGGCCTTCATCAACAACGATTTGTACTGCACGCAACACGCGTTCGTCTTCGCCTTCAGCATAAGCAATACGTTTAGGATCAGATTTAGCTTGAGAGAAAATAGGCTTCATCAAGAATGCTGAGTTGTATACAAACTCAGAAAGACGCTGACGGTAAGCTGAGAAATCTTCGATAGGACGAGTTGCTACACCTGAATCCATCGCTGCTTTAGCAACTGCTGGTGCAATTTCAAGAATCAAGCGTTGATCAAGTGGGCGAGGAATTAAATAATTACGACCAAATGAAGCTGATTTCTCGCCATACGTTGCAGCATCTGCTTCAATATGAGCCATGCGAGCGATTGCATGTACACATGCGATCTTCATTTCCTCATTAATTGTAGTTGCACCGACGTCTAGTGCACCACGGAAGATATATGGGAAACAAAGCGCGTTGTTTACTTGGTTTGGATAGTCTGAACGACCAGTTGCCATAATGACATCAGGACGAACTTCATGTGCGTGCTCAGGTAAAATTTCCGGATCTGGGTTAGCTAAAGCAAAGATAATTGGGTTTTCAGCCATTTCTTTAACCATTTCTTTGGTTAAAATACCAGCTGCTGAAAGACCTAAGAACATATCAGCGCCAGCCATTACTTCATGTAATTGCGTTGCTTGAATGTCTTGTACATAACGTTTCTTTGATTCATCAAGACCATCACGTGAAGTTGTGAGTAAACCACGAGAGTCAGCTACGATGATATTTTGTTTATTTACACCGAGTGCACACAATAAATCTAAACAAGAGAGGGCAGCTGCACCCGCACCTGAAGCGACAATTTTAATATCTTCGATTTTTTTATTTACGATTTGCAATGCATTTAGAAGTGCAGAACCAACAATAATACTTGTACCGTGTTGGTCATCATGGAACACAGGAATTTTCATGCGTTCGCGTAATTTTTTCTCGATATAGAAACATTCAGGTGCTTTGATATCTTCTAGATTGATACCACCAAATGTTGGTTCAAGAGATGCCACGATATCGACGATTTTATCCGGATCATTTTCAGCGATTTCGATGTCGAAAACATCAACGCCAGCAAACTTCTTGAATAAAACGCCTTTACCTTCCATTACAGGTTTAGAGGCAAGAGGACCAATATTACCTAAACCAAGCACGGCGGTACCATTACTCACGACTGCGACTAGGTTTCCGCGAGCTGTGTATTTCGCAGCAGCAGAAGGGTCACGTTCGATTTCCAAACATGGAGCAGCAACACCAGGAGAATATGCAAGCGCTAAATCTCGTTGGTTAACGAGTTGCTTGCTAGGTGTCACACTGATTTTTCCTGGGGTTGGAAATTCATGGTAATACAAAGCGGCTTGTTTTAAAGATTGATCGTCCATCTGAGTCTCGATTGTTCCGATAATAATCAGGATATATGTCTGATTATTATATTAAGATAAGTGCACAAGAATATAGCACTAGTTCACGCATTCGCCCAGTCAAAATAGCTTATTTTCACTGAACGTATGTGCTTATTGACAATTTATTTTTTGATCAAAATAAACATTCAAAAAGCTCGAATTGTAACGTTATATGGAATATCTCGCGGTTGACATTCTCATGTGTTGTTGCAAGTAGTCTGTAGCATCCGAAGCAGTTAAAGGTTTCGCAAATAAGTAACCCTGTAATATGTCACAATTTTGTCGCTTCAAGTAGTCACGTTGCTGTTCAGTTTCTACACCTTCAGCAACAACTTTTAAGCCAATGGTTTTACCCATGGCAATCATGGCATTAACTATCGCATCTTGCTTTGGATCACCAATTTTTGAAATGAATGTACGGTCAATTTTTAAAATGTCAATTGGATATTCGGTTAGGTAGGCGAGTGAAGAATAACCAGTCCCGAAGTCATCTAATGCAATTGAAATATTGCGTTCTTTGAGTGCACAAAGCACCATTTTTACGTTTTCAGTATTTTCTAAAAACGCAGATTCAGTGATTTCTAATTCAAGATTTTCCCCACCAATTGAGTATTGATCTAACACAGCATCAATATCTTGAAGCAATTGTCCCCGCAAGATTTGTTGAGCAACAATGTTCACAGCAACGTGTATGTGGACAAAGCCAAGTTTTTGCCAAACTTGAAGTTGACGAGCTGCCTCATAAAGTACAAAACGACCAATATCAGAAATTAGACTTGTACTTTCAGCAACTGGAATAAAGATGTCAGGCATGATTAAGCCTTTTGTTGGATGCTTCCAACGAATCAGAGCTTCAAAACCTGTAATATTGGAATTTTGAGTATTTATCTTTGGTTGGTAATACACCACAAGTTCTTTATTTTGAATTGCTTTTCTTAGATCAAGCTCTAAATCCGTATGCTTAGCCACAAAGTTTGTGCGTTCGCTTGAGTAATAACGGATGGTATTTCCACCTAAACGTTTGGCTTCTGTGAGTGCTTGTTCTGCGTGAGTATTTAAATTATCTACTTGACGTCCATGCTCAGGGTAAATTGCAACACCAATCGAGATACTAACCACATGTTCTTGATCTGCAATGTAGAAAGGTTTGCTAAAGGCTTCCACGATATTATTGCAAATTTGATGAATTGGAGGGTGCAAAGGGGACATTTCATAGATGATTGCAAAATCATCAGCACTTAAATGAGCGACCAATAATGCATCTATATTGCTGATTCGTAGGCGTTGTGCAACTTGTTTTAAAAGCTCATTACCAGCTTGATTACTTAATAATTCATTTAATGCACGGAATCGATCTATATTTAAGCGAATGACGGCTAGATGCTGAATCGATGCTTCATTTACCAAGTATTGATGGAGTTGTTGATGGTAATAAAAGCGATTTGGTAGATCAGTTAAAGTGTCATAATTGGTTAAATATGATAAGCGTTGTTCTTGGTGTTTACGTTCACTTTGATCTGAAACGATACCGATATAATTTAATACTCGATCAGACTCATCTTTAACTGCATTGATATGTATCCAAAGAAAACAAGATTTTTCAGATAGATAGGTTTCTTGGAACTCTCCTTCATATTCAAATTCTTCATGTAAAGTATCGAGAATAGAGAGATGAAAATTTAAGTGATGTTGTTTCGTCTGTTTTGTGATTTCGAATAAATGTTTATTCAAAATATATTGTTTGTCTAAACCAGTAAGTTGTTCATATTTTGGATTGACTTCAAGATAGTTAAAGTTTTCATCTAGAATAAAAATACCTTCAGATGCTTGTTCAAAAACACTTGCGGCTAATTTTAGTCGTTCTTGATCTTTCTTTTCTTGATTAATGTCTCGATGAATACCAACCATTCTTAGTGGAGTACCGTCTTTTGGATTTCGCTGAATCACCTGACCAACATCATGAATCCAACTCCAATCACCATTCGAACGTTTTATTCTGAAGGTTTCTTCATAACGTTTGGTTTGACCACACAAATGACTATATATCGTATTTTTTACACGTTCAGCATCATCAGGATGAACGATTTTAATCAATAGTTCGTAATGATTCTCTGAATTGCGTGTCACTTCTTTTTGGTGAGAATTTGTTACACCAACCGTATTCTCTTCAAGATTCCATTCCCATGGACGGATTCCAGCAGTTTCATGCGCAAATGCTAAATTTTGACGATGCTCTTCGAGTCGCTCATTCATCTTAGTAAGATCGTATGTCCGTTCACGTACTTTCTGTTCCAATAAATGGTTGTTGAATTGCAGTTGTGCCTCGATATCTTTAGATTTATTTACTTCTCGCTGCAATTGTTGGCATAGCTCTTCAGTCCATTGGTTATGTTGTTCTGCAACATCTATCAGTTGCTTATTTTTTTCAAGGACTTGAAAGAAACGTTTATGAATTTTGAACGTTGCATGTGCACATAATAAAGTTGCAACAAAAGAAAAATAATAGGCTACATAAAACAAAGTATGTTCTTGGTCTCTGTTTATAATCTGAGAAAGAACAAGAGGGAAAACACTAGGAATAAAAAACAAGAAAAAATAACGAATATGCTGAGTTAAAAAGGTCAGCGAAATAATGTGTGATGAAGTGAGGAGTAGTGCAGTTAATGTGAGAATGTGAGAATGTGAGAGATGGGGAACATCTTTAATAAGCAGTTGGCTAATAACCACACTGCCTACACCCAGTAAGCTACCTATACAAAGACAAATCAGTTGAAAAGTCAGATTGGTTTTTTTAGCATGACGAACGGATGTGTAATGTTTAAGCGAGAAGTTACAGATAATTAAAAAAATACTTAATACAATTAGTGAACTTATCGTCCAAATAGAGAAGATGTTTAAATCAAATGAATAGAAAAAACCGAATAAAAAATAATCGATTAAAATAATGAAGATTACGCTTACAACAAATAGACGTATATGGTTAGGATAATTAATCTGATCCGTATATATAAATTGTGGCAAATTTTTTTCCAGAACCCCTGACATATAAAGAATAATCCTTTTCGTTTTTTATCAGTGTTCACAGTCTTTATTTTTTTGTAAACACTATAGAGTTTTGTTTTAAATTAACGCTAAACACAACTGAAAGCAAATGAAATGTATCAATTGCTAGCAAAGTGATAATTTAAAATTGATAAAGCCACGACCGGAGCTGTTTCTGTCCTTAGAACACGATCTCCGATACACCAATTTACAAATCCATGTTGATTCGATAGCCCAATTTCTGATTCACTCAGACCACCTTCTGGGCCAATCAATAAAGCGAGTTCTAGTTGTGCATCTAGTAATACATTTTTCTGATCTTTGTTCGGCGCCATTACAAAACGCGATATTGGCAGATCTGTTTGAATCCATTCCTCGATTGAAATTGGAGCTAAAACTTTAGGCACAATATTCATTCCACATTGTTCACAGGCTGCGACTGCAACTGATTGCCAATGGTCTAATTTCTTTTGATCACGGTCATATTTAAGACGCATTTCACAACGATCACTGGTTAATAATTGAATCGTTGTTACACCAAGTTCAGTTGCTTTTTGAATCGCATAATCCATGCGATCACCTTTGCTCATCACTTGACCCAAAATCACCTTGAATGGTGCAGTTCGATTGATTTCTTCAAAATGATCAACAGATACGAAAGCATTTTTCTTGTTAATTTCAGTTAGCGTTACACGATATTCACCACCTTTTCCATTAAAAAAGATGGCTTTTTCTTGTACTTTCGCACGAAGTACACGAACCCAATGATGAAATACTGACTCAGTTAATTCAATCGTGTTGCCAGTATTTAATTCAGTTTCGATATAAAAACGATTCATGCTTGGGTCGTGCTCGTAGAAATTAGTTTAAACCTAAATCAACAACAAGTTGTCGGGTTGGTTCAGTTTGGTTCATTGAGTAAAAATGTAGCGTAGGTGCTCCACCAGCAATTAAGCGTTCACAAAGGTTAACGATGACTTCGTGACCAAATGCTTTAATGCTTGCGCTGTCATCACCATAAGCTGCAAGTTGCTTGCGAATCCAACGTGGGATTTCTGCACCTGTACCATCCGCAAAACGAATCAAGTTGCTTGCATTTGTGATCGGCATAATACCCGGTGCGATAGGAATATTAATTCCTGATTTCGCTAAGCGTTCGATGAAATAGAAATATGCATCAGGATTAAAGAAGAATTGGGTAATTCCTGCATTTGCGCCAGCTTGTACTTTTTCGACGAACCGTTGGATGTCTGCATCAAAACTTTCAGCTTGTGGATGCATTTCAGGATACGCAGCAACTTCGATATGGAAATGATCACCTGAATGTTCGCGTATGAATCGAACTAAGTCTTGAGCATACGGAAGTTCACCTAAGCCAACCTGACCAGAAGGCAAGTCACCTCTTAGTGCAACGATGCGGTCAATTCCTTGTGATTTGTAAAGATCAAGAAGTTCAGCAATACGTGCTTTGTCATCACCAATACAAGAAAGGTGAGGTGCAACTGGTGTGCCCTTACCATTAAAATCATTAATCGCTGCTAAAGTACGTTCACGGGTTGAGCCACCGGCACCGTAAGTAATAGAAAAAAACTCAGGGTTGAGAAGTTGTAACTCTTGATGAACAACACGTAATTTTTCTGCACCAGCATCAGTTTTCGGTGGGAAAAACTCGAAAGAAATAGGCACTCGTTTCGTCATTTCAAATCCTTTTATAAATTACTGAGAAGATTTTATAAAAAAGGGCAGTCCGTGAAACGTCTGCCCTAATTGTCTTAGTATTTATAAGCGTCAGATTTGAATGGGCCTTCAACAGGTACACCTAGATAATCAGCTTGAACTTGAGTTAATTGAGTTACTACACCACCAAAGCCTGCAACCATTGCCGCTGCAACTTCTTCGTCTAATTTCTTAGGAAGAACTTCAACACGAATCGCCGCTTGCTTTTGATCAGCTGGTAAATCTGCAAATTTCTCAGCGAAAAGATGCATTTGTGCGAGCACTTGGTTTGCAAAAGAACCATCCATAACACGTGATGGGTGACCTGTTGCATTTCCAAGGTTCACTAAACGACCTTCAGATAAAAGGATGAGATAGTTATTTTCATCTTCTGAGCGGTACACTTGGTGAACTTGAGGCTTCACTTCAACCCATTTATAACCACGTAAGTATGCCGTGTCGATTTCAGTATCAAAGTGACCAATGTTACATACCACAGCACCAGCTTTTAAGCTGTCTAACATTGCTGAATCACACACGTGGTAGTTACCAGTAGTTGTGACAACAAGGTCGGTATTTGATAACAAGTCTTGGTTAATGTCTTCTTTCTTGCCAGTTTGAACGCCATTTTTATATGGAGAAACAACCTCGTAACCATCCATACATGCTTGCATTGCACAGATAGGATCTACTTCTGTCACACGAACAATCATGCCTTCTTGACGTAAAGACTGAGCTGAACCTTTACCTACATCGCCATAACCAATCACTAAAGCGCGGCGACCAGAAAGTAACATATCAGTTGCACGTTTGATTGCATCATTTAATGAGTGACGGCAACCATATTTGTTGTCGTTTTTAGACTTAGTAATCGAGTCATTAACGTTGATTGCAGGAACTTTAAGAGAACCATCTTTCCAAATTTCCAACAAACGTTGTACACCTGTTGTGGTCTCTTCAGTAATACCGTGGATGCGCTCTAAAAGAGCAGGGTATTTGTCATGAACAAGTGCAGTCAAGTCACCGCCATCGTCCAAAATCATGTTGGCATCCCAAGGTTTGCCGTTCACATTGATTTGTTGCTCTAAGCACCACACATATTCTTCTTCAGTTTCGCCTTTCCAAGCAAAAACAGGAATACCACGAGCTGCAATTGCAGCAGCAGCATGGTCTTGTGTTGAGAAGATGTTACATGAAGTCCAACGAACTTCTGCACCGAGTTCAATCAAAGTTTCAATAAGAACTGCTGTTTGGATTGTCATATGAATACAACCCAAAATTTTAGCGCCAGCAAGTGGTTTAGCAGCTGCATAACGCTTACGTAAGCCGATCAAAGCTGGCATTTCTGCTTCAGCAAGTTTGATCTCTTTACGACCGTAGTCAGCAAGGGAAATATCAGCAACTTTATAATCTGTAAATGAAGCATTCACCGCGTTCATCAGGATCTCCTAGAAAAAATAGTATTGATCATTCAGTTCGCGGATGCCGTTGTTGGTTCAAACGAATGTTTAACCGATCGTCGAGCCTGGCATGTGATTTATAGTCATAAATCAAATGTCGCAGCATCCCTCGACTAGGACATTATAATACTTGGAAAACTGTTTTGTTCCAATGTTATTTTTTCGAGAGATGGTTATAAAGTGAGAGATTGAAATTAAAAAGCAAAATTTGATTTGGTCTCTTTTATGCTTTAGGGCTTCATGTCCGTTTGAAACCCTAAATAATTAGTATGAACATTATGCTTTTAAATGGTCTTCAAATTCTTCACCGAGTTGCATTGCTAAAGCATTTCCTGATAAGTCACCAGTAACCAAGCCGTATTCTTTTTTAAAACTGAAAGTGAACCCGCGATTGTCTGCTAAATTTTTCACCGAATAACCTAATTTTTCTAACCAAATACGGAAAGCCAATAAATTTTTTGCTTTAACAACTCTGTTTTTCATAACCAGTACTCCTTGTGAATCATTGTTCATTAATAGGGGTTGATGAATTTTTTTTAAAGGGGGATTGCATATATTTATTTTTCTAGATGTAAATAATGTAAAACTAGAGTAAATTTTTAATACTAATTTTTGAGAATTAAAAAAATAAATAATTGTATTATATTGAAAAAATAAAATATTTAAGTGATATTCGATAAGCTGAAAAGCAATAAATCTGGGAAAATATATGTAAAAAATAATTTCATTTTCCACAATATGGCTAGGTTGGAAAATGAAATTATTGATTAACCTAAAATTTTAAAATTGATCTTTCAGACTACGAATGCGGGCAAACTCTTCAGCATTTTCTGTGCGTAAAAATGGATTAGTTTCTAGCTCAAGTTCTATCGTAGAGGGTAGAGTGATTTGATCTGATTCTCTTAGCATTTTTACTTGCTCGAAACGTTCTTGAAGAGCAATATTATGAGGTTCTATGGTTAACGCAAATTCAGCATTCGAAAGTGTATATTCATGAGTACAATATACTTTTGTCTGAATAGGTAAAGCTGCCAATCTATTCAATGAATGATACATTTGCTCAGCAGTACCTTCAAATAAGCGACCGCATCCCATTGCAAACAAAGTATCTCCACAAAACAAAGAATCTATTTCTTCAATAAAATAAGTGATATGACCTAAAGTATGTCCAGGAGTTGCAATCACTTCAATTTTTAAATCATTAAAGAAAAAATGGTAATCATGCTGTAAAGGGTTTGAAAGGTAGGGAATTTTGCTGAGTTCATCACGCGGACCATAAACCAGAATGTTTTGCTCAGCCAACAAGCCTTCTACGCCATTTGTATGATCAGGATGCCAATGCGTCAGCCAAATTTGTTTAAGGTGTAATTGATGTGTTTCACAAAAATCCGTGACTAGTTTCGCTTCTGTTGGATCTACAACAATCACTTCATTTGTACGTGTGTCTTCTAACAACCAAATGTAATTTTTTAGGTTGTTTTTAACATCGATAACGTGGATTTTGTATTGCATAAACTATCCCTAAAACAGTTATTAAAATAACTTTTGTAGATCAATCAGAAAATCATTACTTAACAGTGTAAGTCCAAATTGTGACAAGTGCAAAAGCATGAACAGCTTATCAAGTGACTTATTGACCTTTCACGTCATTATATGACCTATCAAATCTAGGGTTGTATTTAAGGTTGACAAGTGTAGTAAATTGCATGAATATGAGATCAGAAGTCTTTATAAGATCATGATTTCTATGGGGCTTTGACAAAGAACGGAAACTCGATATTTGAATAATAAACTCGAGCTAATATATCTAAATAAATAATTATGAATATATGAAAAGGATGAAGTGGTGCTTGTGGGATATAAGAAGAATGAGGAGGGATTATGTCTGAATTAGTTGATCATGAAGTTGTCACTATTTTTAAAAAATATTTGCATCCCTTATCAGCAAAACTCACTGAAATGTTGAATGAACATTTCAGTCATCAAACTGAAAGACGGGGATGTGGTTATACACAAGCCACACGGGTAATAGCTGAGTTTGTTTCACAACCACGTGATTTAATTGGCTTTCAAGACTTACGCATTTTTGATGACTACGATACCAAAGCACTAAGAAATATTTTAAATCAATCTTCGTCATATGGTTTGGAGTTATCTACATGGCGCAATTTGGATCAAAATCCACAAGTGATTGAGAGTTTAACTCGTTTGAATCCCCAAGAAACATTTACCCAAAACCTGCAACAAGAATATGATTTTCAATCGAAATTAAGAAAACTACATCAATATGCAGAGTTAGAAGAAAGTATACTGATATGTCAGTTACTTGCAGATATTATTCTTCCACAAGATTCAACAGCCTTAGATATGATTGAATGTCTTGCGCTGACCGAGAAGCCTAAAGTGGGTTCTTGTCCAATGGCGGAGAAGTTCTTTTTAAGAATTGCACATCATCGACTTCTTAGACAAGGCGAGATAAATATTTTTGTAGATGAACATGATCAACCGATAATGATGGAAAAAATGAATATGGGTGATAATCATTCCTGTATCAGTTTAGTTCCTTTGATCATGAATGGTGTACGGTTACCAGCAGGGAGTCTGTTTTCTGCACAATATGAGATAGAGAACTTAGAGAAATCAAAAAATAAACAATATAAAGGTTATGTGATTCCGATTTCTCAGATGAATGGTTTTTGGTTTTTAAGACTGACGACATTAGCTGTATCTCCTCAAAATCGAGCGCGCGCTTTTGGTTATCATTTCAAGCAACAAGTCGATAACGGGCTATTTAGACCTGATTCAACTGAATTGAGTCAATTGATGGAAATTGCTCGAGATCAGTTATGCGTAGAGCATCCATGCTAAAAGCTTGTTATTCACCTCGATATTACGCAAAGACACATACCAACAGTATGGAGAAGCTTTCAGCTGTGGCGGAGGTCTTGCACCAGCAACAAATGGTAGAATTTGTTGATCCTGGAATAATAGATGTTGAGATTTTAAAAAAGTTACACAACCCTCAGTTTGTTGACGCCTTTGTAACAGGTGAAAGTTCTTTCGCAACTATCCAAGGATTTAAACCGTGGAATGAACAATTACGTGATGCAATTTTGTCAGTACAAGCAGGACAGTTGGTTGCTGCTGAGATCGCTTTTAAAGAGGGTGTGGCAGCCAATATTGCCCAAGGTTTTCATCATGCTAGTTATGAGTCGGGTGCTGCATATTGTACTTTTAATGGCCTAGCATTGGTGGCAAAACAATATCCAGAAAAGCGCATTTTTATTTTGGATTGTGACCAACACGGTGGTGATGGTACTGCCATTTTTACTAACCGCCTGAGTAATCTTGTGAATTTTGGAATTTTTGGGATTCGATTCGGTTGTAAAGCTGGTGAGCGTAGTCTGACGCGCTATATTCATCCAAAAAATGGAAATTTTGATTTATATCGAGAAGCCGTATTTGAGGCATTTCAATACGCTTCTCGTTGGGAAGCAGACTTAATTATTTATCAAGCAGGGATGGATTGCCATCAGCATGATAAGTATGGGTCTAAATGGTTTACGACAGAATTGTTATATGCTCGAGACTATTTGGTTTTTGATATGGCAAAAAAAATGAAAATCCCAATTTTGTTTGTTTTGGCTGGTGGATATCAACAATTAGAGGATTTGGTACCATTACATGTAAATACCTTCAAGGCTGCAAATGAGATTTACTATCCTATGTAAATAAAAAACTCTCAAAATAAACAAAAATCATTTTGAGAGTTTTTTGATGTTTTAACTTATCGAAGTTTAGCTAACCAGTCACCAAAAGATTGAACGAATTGAACTAAAAGCAATAGCACGATCACGGTTAAGATGACCACACTAGTATCAAAGCGTTGATAACCGTATGAAATCGCTAAATCACCAATACCGCCCGCACCAACTGCACCTGCCATCGCCGTTGCGCCAATTAAAGAAATTGTGCCAGTGGTTAAGTTAAGGATAAGGGAGCTACGTGCTTCAGGAATGATAAACTTGAAGATAATTTGCCAAGGCGAAGCTCCCATTGCTTGTGCAGATTCAACAATCCCTTCGTTAACTTCAAGTAAAGATGTTTCGATGAGACGACCTAAATATGGTCCTACATAGATCGTTAGAGGCACAATCGCAGCCCATGTCCCAATTGATGTACCGACTAACAGTTTAGTCAAAGGGATAACAGCAATCAGTAAAATAATAAAGGGCAAAGAGCGGAGTGCGTTTACGATGGGGTTTATGGCATAGTAAATTGCTTTATTCTGTAAAATACCACCTGTACGCGTAACAACTAAAGTTATGCCTTGAATGAATCCCCAAATGCAGCCGAACAATAAGGCGAAGAAAACCATTTGAAATGTTTCTTGCAATGCTGTAACAAACTGGTCGATTGTTAAAGCGCTTTTCCAAAAAGGAGCTGTCACTTCAGTGAGCCACTGTACAATTAAATCTCTCATTGACTGACTCCTGATTGCTCAACTTTTACACCTTGACCCTCAAGAAATTTGATTGCTTCCTGAATGATGAGTTGATCGCCCAAAAGTTGAATAAACATTTGTCCGATTACAGTGCCATTAATTTCAGTCATGTTTGCAAAAAGAATATTTAAGCTGATATCGAATTTTTTAATGACGGCTTGAATAACAGTTTCTTGGGCTGACGTGCCGAGAAATTGCAAGCTATAGATACTATTGTGATTTTGGTGTTCTAAATTATCTAAAATATTAATCGGCAATTGCTGTTGTAAAACAGTTTGAATAAAGGTTTTGGTTGTGGGATGTTGAGGCTGACTGAAAATATCTAAAGTTGGACCAGTTTCAATCACTTTGCCCGCTTCCATGACCGCAACATAATCGCAAACAGATTCAATTACATCCATTTCATGGGTCACCATAACAATCGTAATATTCTGCTCTTTATTAATCTTCTTTAATAATGCTAGTACAGATTTTGTGGTTTGAGGATCTAGAGCGGAAGTTGCCTCATCACAAAGCAGGATTTTAGGATGATTGGCCAGTGCACGTGCAATACCCACGCGTTGCTTTTGACCGCCAGACAACTCATCTGGATATGCATCTTTCTTATGTTTTAGGTCAATAAAGTCTAACAGCTCATTCAAACGCTTTTCACGTTCAACTTTGCTATGACCCAGTAATTTTAGTGGCATCTCGATATTTTCAGATACCGTCTTGGTCTGTAATAAATTGAAATGTTGAAAGATCATGCCAATATTTGCACGTTCTTGACGAAGGCTACGGGCATCTAAAGCCGTAAAATCAGTCTGATTGATAATGACTTGACCTTGAGTAGGGCGTTCAAGCAGATTAATCAAACGTATTAGCGTACTTTTCCCCGCACCACTATACCCAATAATGCCAAATATACTGCCTTCTGGAATCTCTAAATTAATTTGATCCAGAGCGTTGATCGTTTGACCTTTTAGCTGGTAATGCTTTGAAATATTTTTAAATTGGATCATATCGTCAATACTAAGCAAAAATGAAAAAAACAGGCAAAGTGATTTGCCTGTTTCCTATACAGATTATATTACGAATTTGTTTCTGTGAGATAACTAACAGGTTTATTCACGTCAACTTTCGTACCAGCAAAATGTTCTTGAACATATTTTTTCACCGCTTCAGTGTGATAAAGAGTTCCTAGCTTTTGTAATACAGGATCATTTTTTCTTGAATCAGCTACAGCTAAAATGTTGACATTCAGCTTCGTGCTTTGGTCAATTGGTTCATAAAAGATAGAATCTTTTAGAACATTTAAACCACCTTCCATTGCAAGGGTATTCCCCAATACAATCGCATCAACTTCATCTTTAACGCGTACAGCAGTTGCCATTTGAATTGGTTTAATATCGAGTTTTTTCGTATTTTCGATAATATCGCTTGGTGTGCCTTTTGCTGGATCAAAGTCAGCTTTTAGTTTGATCAAACCAGCACTTTGTAATAACAATAACGCACGAGCTTCGTTTGCTGCATCGTTTGGAATCGCGATAGAAGCACCTTCAGCAAACTCTTCGACCTTTTTGACTTTGCTTGAGTAGATGCCCATAGGCTCTAAGTACGTCGTTGAAACTGGTGCAATCTTATCTTGATTTGAAGCATTGAAAGCAACAAGGTAAGCATATGATTGGAATGCATTCACATCAACTTCTTTATTTGCTACAGCTGTATTCATTGCTACATAGTCTGTAAAGTTTTTCACTTCAAGCTTGATACCAGCAGCTTTAGTTTCTGGCAAGGTCGCAATAAAACGCCAAATATCAGCATCTGAACCTGTTGATGCCATTACAACGGTTTGTAATCCACCCGCTTCATTTTTTTGTTCTGCTTTGGTGTCAGGTTGTTTACTGCACGCTGCAAGTAATAACACAGACACACTTAAAAAAAGACTAATTAGCTTTTTCATGTGTAAATCCTAATCGGAATAATGCTTAGTAAATAATCCGCTAATGCATTACTTAAGAGCTATAGGGTTCTTGTTACAAAGAGGTGAGTCGGTTCAAAATTTAGTGTTATGAACAGGCGACTGATCGAATTATTTGCAACAACAGAAAATTAAGAACGTTGATCTTAAGAATTTGACTTAAGCACATTAGTTCAATAATTTTCATATCAAATCGAGATTAGCTGATACTTTTCGAGTTAAATTTCATATTCTTATTCATATATAAAAAAATATGTATATAACTAAAAGTACTCGCCGAAAATTTTGGCAATCATAACAATAATTCGGGTTCTGTTATAGTGTTCTATTTTGTACTTGTGGGTATAAATATATGATTATTAGAAAAATAGTTTAATTTTGGTAAAAGTAAATAAATGATACTTTTGTAGTTTTTTCTAATGGTGGAAATGTCAGATTTTATTGAATTAGTGATATATATTTTTCTGAATTTAATATTTAAATAATGAATAAGGAAATGATTTTTATGCTAATTAAAGAATAAAAAAGCCTTCCGAAGAAGGCTTTTGTTAATTAACCAAAGCTTATTCTGCTTTTTCACGTGCAATTGCGCGATAACCAATATCACTACGATACTGCATACCTGTAAATGTCACTTGACCACATACTTCTAGTGCATTGATTTGAGCTTCTAGAACGGTGTCTCCAAGCGCAGTCACGCAAAGCACGCGACCGCCTGCAGTAATCACATGACCATCTTCAGTCGTTGCAGTACCTGCATGGAAAATTTTTGTATCTTCTGGAGATTGACCAATACCTGATATCACATCGCCTTTGCGTACAGTTTCAGGATATCCTTCAGCTGCAAGTACAATACCGATTGATTTGCGATCATCCCATTCAGCTTCACTTGGTAAGTTACCAGCAATACCAGCTTCAATCAAATCAACTAAAGATGATTTTAAACGCATCATGATTGGTTGAGTTTCAGGATCACCAAAACGACAGTTAAACTCGATCACACGTGGTTGGCCTTGTTCATCAATCATCAAACCAGCATACAAGAAACCAGTATAAACATGACCATCTGCTGCCATACCATCAACAGTAGGACGCATAACTTCGTTCATTACGCGTTCAAATACTTCCGGTGTAACAACTGGAGCAGGAGAGTACGCACCCATACCACCCGTATTTGGACCTTGGTCACCTTCAAAAATACGCTTATGGTCTTGTGAAGTTGCCATCGGTAAAATGTTTTTACCGTCGATCATGCAAATGAAGCTTGCTTCTTCACCTTCGAGGAATTGTTCAATCACAACACGTGATCCAGCATCACCGAATTTGTTGCCCGCTAACATATCATCAATGGCATCAAATGCTTCTTGGTTAGTCATCGCAACGATAACGCCTTTACCTGCAGCTAAACCATCAGCTTTAATTACAATAGGGGCGCCATTCTGCTCGACATAAGCCTTCGCAGCATCCACTTCAGTAAATACATCATAAAAAGCAGTTGGAATGTTATGACGTTTTAAGAAATGTTTAGCGAATGCTTTTGAACCTTCAAGCTGAGCTGCGTATTGAGTTGGACCCCAAATTTTTAGACCAGCTTCGCGTGCTGCATCCACAACACCATTTACTAATGGAGCTTCAGGTCCTACGATCACTAAAGCAACATCATTTGCTTTGGCAAAAGCGATAATTGCTGGATTATCTAGAATATCAAGTTCAACGTTTTCACATTTGTCTTCAGTTGCAGTGCCTGCATTGCCTGGCGCAACAAAAACTTTAGTCACTTGTGCATCTTGTGCGATTTTCCATGCAAGTGCATGTTCACGGCCACCGCTACCCAAAACTAAAATATTCATTATTAATTTATTTCCTTTTTAAGTATCTCAAGTACATCCACTAAAAATAGAAAATTCCCCCTTGAGATGCAACTAAAACATCGCAAGAGGGATTTTTTAAATCTATTAGTGACGGAAGTGGCGCATACCAGTGAAGACCATTGCAATACCAGCTTCATCTGCTGCAGCAATCGTTTCTTCGTCGCGCATAGAACCACCAGGTTGGATGATACATTTGATACCAGCTTTTGCAGCGTTATCAATACCATCACGGAATGGGAAGAATGCATCTGATGCCATAACTGCACCTTCAACAATTAAACCTGCATGTTCAGCTTTGATCGCAGCAATACGAGCAGAGTTCACGCGGCTCATTTGACCTGCACCTACACCAATGGTTTGACGGTTTTTGGCATAAACAATTGCGTTTGATTTCACATATTTTGCAACTTTCCAAGCAAAAATCATGTCATCAATTTCTTGTTCAGTTGGCGCTCGTTTAGTCACAACTTTAAGATCATCTTTAGTGATCATGCCTAAGTCTTGATCTTGAACTAACAAACCACCATTGACACGTTTATAATCAAGTTGCGGCGCACGTGCATCAATCGCTGGAAGCTCACCGCAAACCATGACACGGACATTTTTCTTCGCACCAGTGACTTCAAGTACACCTTCTGCGATGCTTGGAGCAATAATCACTTCAACGAACTGACGATCAACAATCGCTTGAGCAGTCTCTACATCTAATTCACGGTTGAATGCGATGATGCCACCGAATGCTGATTCTGGATCTGTAGCATATGCAAGATCATAAGCTGCTTTAATGCCATCTAAAGAAACAGCAACACCACATGGGTTTGCATGTTTAACGATGACACAAGCTGGTTTAGCGAATGATTTTACGCATTCAAGTGCAGCATCAGTATCAGCGATGTTGTTATAAGAAAGTTCTTTACCTTGTAATTGCTTTGCAGTTGAAACAGATGCTTCTTTAGTATTTGCTTCAACATAGAACGCTGCATTTTGGTGTGGATTTTCACCATAACGTAAATCTTGTGCTTTATTTAACTGCGTATTGAACGTGCGAGGGAATAAATCTGCTTCACCCTCAGCTTTACCAACACGTGCTCCTAAATAAGATGCGATCATGCCATCATATTGAGCAGTATGTTCAAATGCTTTAACTGCTAAATCAAAACGAGTCTCGTAAGAAAGAGCTCCATTTGTCTTTAACTCTGCAATTACAGCATCATAGTCAGATGCATTCACAATGATACCAACTGAAGCATGGTTTTTCGCAGCGGCGCGAACCATAGTTGGACCGCCGATATCGATATTTTCAATCGCATCTGCAAGTGAGCAGTTTGGTTTTGCAACTGTAGCTGCAAATGGATAAAGGTTTACAATCACCAAATCAATCGGATCGATGTTGTGTTCTTGCATTACAGCTTCGTCCAGACCACGACGAGCTAAAATACCACCATGAATTTTAGGATGTAGTGTTTTTACACGACCATCCATCATTTCAGGGAAACCTGTATGCTCAGAAACTTCTACGACAGCGATGTTGTTGTCTTTCAGCAACTTATAAGTACCGCCAGTAGATAAGATCTCTACCCCTAGAGCAGCAAGGTTTTGAGCGAATTCAACGATTCCAGTTTTGTCGGAAACAGAGATTAAAGCACGTTTGATAGTCATGATTTTGGTCAACAGTTTGAAGTCTACAGATTAAAACAATTAAGCATAAAAAAATGCCCACGAGAACGTGAGCATTTTATCAATTATTCACTCATTAAACCGTGAGCTTTTAACTTTTTACGCAAAGTACCACGGTTAAGGCCTAAAATCTCGGCAGCACGAGTTTGATTGCCACGAGTATATTCTAAGACCACAGATAAAAGAGGTTTCTCCATTTCTGCTAAAACCATGTCATATACTTGAGATGGTTGCTCACCTTGCAACTGTGCAAAATAATGACGAACTGCGCGATCTACATGGATGCGAAGAGCGACATCAGATTGAGCCGTAAAAATAGGAGATTTGCTATTCATGCGTGTTAATCCGAAAAATCAAATATCACTTGGGTAAAGTGATATATAAATGTGGTCTAAATTACTGAGCCCTGTTTTAGATCCTAAAACAGTGACTCTAAAACAAAAGGACTATTAGCTTGCCACAAATCCTCGAATTGTGTAAAAAATAAGCGTAACAATAGTTAAATATTTGTTACAGCCTACTTTCAAAAACAAAAAAACCAACAATGCGCTTATAGGATTAAAGCACAGTTCGTTTAACGATTTTATTGTTTATAAATAACGAGGAGTAAGTAGGTCAAAGCATTCGTGGCGCGTATCATACCACTGTCTGCGAAAAAGTGAGCAAATTAACTGCACTTTTTTTTATTTTTTTGTCACTTTTTTATGCTTTTAGGGCTGTACAATTTCTAAACTATAGTTGTCGAAGCTATTTTTGCTTTTTTCAACCGTAAATTCGAATTTAAATGGACTATCTGAAGGGATGCGTTGAATCGGCTTTAGACTGTCTACTAAATAGTCTTGGGGTTTGAGTGTGATATCCGTAACGGTCTCACCTTTGTCTTTAAGGATGAGTCTAATCGAAGGAATCAAGACACTATCTTTATGATGATTGATCAGCACACCCGAAAACATTGTTTCGTTTTTACTGTAGCGTTTAACTTTAACTTTCTCAAAACTTAGATATTTATATTGTTCATCAAGTGTTTTGCAAGTCAAAACACCACATGCATAGTTAAAGATACGGTTTAAAGCAGGGCTTTCATGCATAAGCTTTGGGTTAAACCATAAGATTTGAAAAGCGAAAACCAAAATGAGGACAATATTACCGATCCCCCAAAGACTGTAATATAGCCAACCGTGTTGTTTTGATGTTGGTTCATGATCAACCAATAAAGCATCTTCGGATAAATTTAAATTTGGTAATGCTGTGACTGGCTCAGTATTAAAATAATTTAAATTGTTTAGATAGGTCAAAAGATCGATATTTGAGTTTTCAATTTTTTGATCGAAAATACTTAAAATTTGCATTTGCTTTTCAGCAAAGCTGCTATCAGGTTGGATAGAGGAGAATAGTGAACGATTGGTTTGTGTAGGAATCGTTTCGTTTGTCTCTGTATTTAAAAGATTGGTCAGTGCATTAAAGTTAATAACGCACTTGGGACAACAAACCATGCCCTGAGCAACACTGAGTTGTGAAGGGGTCACTTTATACACGGTTGAGCATTTAGGGCAGCGGGTTTGTTTTTCACTCATGAGGAACAATATTCTCAAATTGTTGTTTTGCGTTTTCCTGAAATGCGACACCAGTTCTCTTCGCGCTTTTCGATCTCTAATATATCAAAAAACTCAGAGTAAACACTAGAAACATCAGCAACTTGCTCTTCGATTACACCAGCAAGTGCGAACTCTCCCTCATTTTTAATTAAAGTTGAGAATTCAGGCGCTAAAGCCATTAGAGGTGCAGCTAGAATATTTGCAACTAGTATGTCCGATTGTTGACCTTTAAACTCGTTATTGAATTCTTCAGGTAAGCCAACGTACAGACGCTCAAGTACACCATTCAACTCTGCATTTTGTTTTGTTGCTAGAACAGCCTGTGGATCAATGTCTGTGGCATATACTTTTTTAGCACCTAATAGAAGAGCAGCAACACCCAAGATGCCTGACCCACAGCCGTAATCAATCACGATTTTATCTTTTACATCAGTCTTACCTAGCCATTGTAAGCATAGGAATGTACTGGCATGGTTACCTGTACCGAATGCTAAGCCTGGATCCAGTTTAATGTTGGTTGCATCCGCTTCAGGTGGCTCTAACCATTCTGGTACGATCCAATATTTTTCACCAATTTGAATTGGTTCGTAATAATCCATCCATGCGCGTTCCCAAACTTGGTTTTCTAAATACTCATGGCGCATTGGAACATCAGGGAGTTGTGCTTTTAAAAATGCTTCTAAAGTATCAACATCAATTGGGTCATCTTCTTCTTGTTGATAAATGCCCGTTACAATGACTTTATTCCAAAGAGGGGTTTCACCTGGTAAAGGCTCAAGCAGTGCTTGATCTTCGGCATCATCTAGCATAACGCTTACAGCACCCAAAGAAAGGAGCAAAGTTTCAGTTAGTTCAACTTGTTCTTGATCGACAGTAATATGAATTTGTAGCCAGTTCACAGGAAAACCTAAGTTAATGTATTTTGGTTATTGTAATAGATTCAGACCATGCAGAGGGATTATAAAATAGACTGATTACAATTTTAAGATGTTTTTTCAAACATAATTCTTTTGATATCGCCTGAACAAAAAATAAGGATGCTGAACAGCATCCTTATATAACTATATATAGGTGTCCAATTTTTTATGGAGATGTTTGTTCAATTTGTGGAGCTGATTGTTCCATTGGAGGAGGTGTCATTTCCATAGGCTGAACAGGCGCACTCACTGGTCGAGGTTCTGATTGTGTTTCTGAAATCTTAGTTTGAGTTTCAGGCATTGCATTATTCG
Source organism: Acinetobacter sp. SK-43 (assembly GCF_015351505.1). NCBI lineage: Bacteria > Pseudomonadati > Pseudomonadota > Gammaproteobacteria > Moraxellales > Moraxellaceae > Acinetobacter > Acinetobacter sp. SK-43. Next base: position 18,337 of record NZ_JADKPY010000071.1, on the reverse strand, counting down.
CAGGCATTGGAGGTTGGAATGCTAATTTACCAGCTTCATTTGGCTCACATGTACCATTAAAGACAACACCTTTGTAGGCAAATGAAATCATATCACCTTGTTTTTTGCCCTTACATACTTGTTGATACTTTTGAGTTTGTGCATCAACTGTGGTTTTTGCATTGGTTTGTGCTGTTACAGCAAAACACAGGCTACAAATAAGCGTCGAAAATAAAAGCTTAGTGTTCATATCATTTTCCTAAAGTATTTGTTATGCACTAATAATGATAAGAATTTTTTAAATCGGAACAGTGGGTATCAGGTTAATAGTTATAAGTCCATGTGTTAACAATGCATGAAAAGTGCAACATTAAGTTTTATTTTGTATATATTTAAATCAAGCTAAGCAGATGGGGATTACAAGAATATTGACGGATTTTGTCAACTTAATAGAAAACTTCTGTATAATACTCTGTCATTTTTTAAATACACATTACCACTATGCACTATCCTAAAGTTTACGACGTTATCGTAATTGGTGGCGGTCACGCTGGTACGGAAGCTGCGCTTGCGGCGGCTCGTATGGGAAGACAAACATTATTGTTGACGCATAATATTGAGACTTTGGGGCAGATGAGCTGTAACCCAGCGATTGGTGGTATTGGTAAATCGCACTTAGTTCGTGAGATAGATGCACTTGGCGGTGCAATGGCGCTTGCTGCTGATAAGGGCGGTATTCAATTCCGTATTTTAAACTCGCGCAAAGGTGCTGCTGTGCGTGCGACGCGTGCTCAAGCAGATCGTGTTCGTTATAAAGCTGCCATTCGTCATACTTTAGAAAACCAAGCGAACTTGGATATTTTCCAACAAGCTGCTGATGATTTAATTGTTGAAGGCGATACCGTTAAAGGTGTTGTGACCCAAATGGGTATTCGTTTTGATACCAAAACCGTTGTACTCACTACGGGTACTTTCTTAGGTGGTGTCATTCATATCGGGTTGCAAAATTCGAGCGGTGGTCGTGCAGGTGATCCTCCTTCAATTGCTTTGGCGCATCGTTTACGTGAGTTAAAACTTCCAGTAGGTCGTTTAAAAACGGGTACACCGCCGCGTATTGATGCGCGTAGCGTTGATTTCTCTGTGATGACACCACAACCGGGTGATTTCCCATCTCCAGTGATGTCATTTATGGGTGATGTATCGATGCACCCTGAACAAGTGAACTGCTACATCACTCATACCAGTGAAAAAACACATGAGATTATTCGTGGTGGTTTAGATCGTTCACCTATGTATACAGGTGTGATTGAAGGGGTAGGTCCTCGTTACTGTCCTTCGATTGAAGATAAAATTCATCGTTTTGCTGATAAAGATTCGCATCAGGTGTTTCTTGAGCCTGAAGGTTTAGATACGCATGAGCTTTATCCAAATGGTATCTCAACCTCATTGCCATTTGACGTTCAGTTCAATCTTGTACGTTCGATTCGCGGTATGGAAAATGCTCATATCTTGCGTCCAGGTTATGCAATTGAATATGACTATTTCAACCCGCAAGCATTGAAATTTACGCTTGAAACTAAAGCAATTCAAAACTTGTATTTTGCTGGTCAGATTAATGGTACCACTGGTTATGAAGAAGCAGGTGCTCAAGGTTTACTTGCTGGTTTGAATGCAGCACGTCGTGCTTGGGAACAAGAAGAGTGGACACCAAAACGTGATCAAGCATATATGGGCGTACTGGTAGATGACCTGATTACATTAGGGACTAAAGAACCATATCGCATGTTTACCTCACGTGCAGAATATCGTTTGATGCTTCGTGAAGATAATGCAGATCAACGTTTAACACCAATTGGTCGTGAACTCGGTTTAGTTGATGACGAACGTTGGGCTGCATATAGCGAAAAAATGGAAGCTGTTGAGCGCGAGACATCACGTTTACAACACTTATGGGCAGCACCGAATAACCTGATGGGTAAAAAGTTTGTTGAAATGACTGGTGCGGACCTAAGTAAAGAGTGCAGCGCGATTGATTTATTGAAACGTCCAAATATTAATTTTGGTCAAATTGCTGAACTTACAGGCTCAGAGGTTTCTGAACAGGTCGGTGAGCAAATTGAAATTGCTGTGAAATATGAAGGTTATATCAACCGTCAACATGATGATGTTGCTCAGATGAAACGCCTTGAAGAAACGAAGATTCCAGCTGACTTTGAATATGATGGTGTTTCAGGTTTATCTCGCGAGATTACTCAAAAGCTTAAAACAGTTCGCCCTGAAACTTTAGCGCAAGCAAGCCGTATCCCAGGTGTGACTCCTGCAGCAGTTCAGTTGGTGATGATTACGATTCGTAAAAATAATATGGCGAAGAAATCTGCTTAAATATTATTAATAGATTCTTGATCTTAGAACTAGAAAACACCCTTTTTATTAAAGGGTGTTTTTTTTATGATTGAATTAATAGATGTGAAATATTTGTTTGGATAGAGCAGGTGTGGTAAATGAAAAGTTGGATATTTTTATTTGTAGCGATCACAGCAGAAGTGATTGCGACATCTGCACTGAAAAGTAGCGAAGGGTTTACAAAGCCATTTGCCTCTATCGTTGTGATTTTAGGTTACATCATTGCATTTTATTGCTTATCTTTGACCCTGAAAACAATTCCAGTTGGTATTGCTTATGCGATATGGTCTGGGGTAGGAATTGTATTGATCACGACCTTTGCTTGGTTTTTCTATGATCAAAAATTGGATCTATGGGGAATTATCGGCATAGCATTAATTATGTGTGGTGTGTTGATTCTAAACCTTTTATCAAAATCTAGTCCGCATTGATTTATTTCCGAATAATAATTAAAACCGAACGAAGCGTTCGATTTTAATTTAATGTTTAATCATTTTTATAAAGTAACTTCGATACCTAGACGCAGATTTTTCCTATCAAATTGAGTATTTGTATCAATTTCCGCATAAGCTTTTGGCAATAAACGACGAGCTAATTTATTGACCCTGTTTTCCATCCATCAGGAAATTTGTTTATTCGATATCTGCCGACAGATCAAATCTATACTGAGCTAGGTGCTACATATGTGGGTGATGCAAAAGTTCATCCAAATGGTAATCTCAATAGTACATCCACTGATTTAAAAGGTTTTACAAGACTTGATGCTGCGATTGGTTATAGTGCAAATCCTTGGAATATTACGCTTGCCGTGAATAATTTAACCAACAAAGAATATTGGCGTTCGGACTCTATGCCTGGAACACCACGTAACTTCTTAGTAAGAGTTAACTATCAGTTCTAAAAGCGATTTTTAGCAATATCAAAAAGTACCTTTAAGCGATAAAGGTACTTTTTAAGCTTAAATTATTACTGATTTAATAAATATTAATTAATCAATTGGTAAAATATTAAAATTATCTAATTGAATTTATGTAAAAGTTGTTGATTAAAATACTTTATTATTCTAGTATTTAAGTGTGTAAAAAATGTTCACATTTGTCTTTTATTGGAAAATTTATTGTGACATTACATTTGTTTTTGATTTAAAAGTGTTAATTGATAACATTTTTGTACACATTTGTTAGTATTTAAGAAAAGCATACATTAGAGATAATAATAATGAAGATAGTACTTTCAATACTTATTCTCTGTTCTGTTTTTATTTTGGGTTATGCGGTTTATGTTGATTCGCATAACAAAAAAAGACAAGAGCTGATGAAGATTGTGAACGATGCAGAACATAGCCTAAATTCGATTCAACACAATCCAAATTATGTGAAGCATTCTCGATTAGCGACCTACCGAAGCGAATAATTAAGTTCTCAGGTGAAATGTCACAGGATTTAGCTTTTTTTATCGGGTTGTGTCCAAGTTTTTATTAGAATCTGTTAAAATATTTACCATTAAATAAAAAAGCTGCATCTTGTTATGCGGCTTTTTACATTTTGAAATCGGAACCAAATTTATACATCTCCTCTGTATAGCAAGCGTGAAACTGGCATGTAGATTGCTTTTAGCCTTGTATACCATTTTGTGTACATTCAAAAAATTATTTGAAACACAAGCGTATAGATTTCATATTCTACGATCTTAGATTTTAACAGGTGCTATATGACAACGCCTAATGCTTCAGTTGGACTGTTAGAACGCTTATTTAAATTAAGTGATAACAAAACCAACTTTAGAACAGAAGTTCTAGCAGGTGTAACCACATTTTTGACCATGTGTTACATCATCATTGTAAATCCACTCATTCTTTCTGAAACCGGAATGGATCATGGTGCTGTGTTTGTTGCAACCTGTTTGGCTGCTGCAATCGGGTGTTTGGTCATGGGGATTGTGGCGAATTATCCAATCGCACTCGCACCAGGTATGGGTTTAAATGCATATTTTACCTATTCTGTGTGTTTGGGCATGGGGGTGCCTTGGCAAACTGCTCTAGCAGCGGTATTTGTCTCAGGTCTTGTTTTCCTTGCTATCAGTTTCTTTAAAATTCGTGAGGCAATCGTCAATGCAATTCCGATGTCTTTAAAGTTTGCGATTGGTGGGGGAATTGGTCTTTTCCTTGCATTGATTGCGCTTAAAAATGCAGGAATTATTGTAGATAATCCAGCGACATTGGTTGGATTGGGTGATATTAAACAGCCAACAGTATTGTTAGCATTATTCGGATTTTTAATGATTGTTGTTTTGCATCAATTAAAAGTTCGTGGTGCAATCATCATCAGTATTTTAGTTGTCACTGCAATAGCGACTATTCTGGGTTTGAATGAATTCAAAGGTGTCGTAGGACATATCCCATCAATCGCACCTACTTTTATGCAAATGGATTTTGAAGGTCTATTTACTGCAAGTATGGTCGGGGTTATTTTTGTATTCTTTATCGTTGACTTGTTTGATAGTACTGGGACTTTGGTTGGTGTTTCACATCGTGCCGGGTTGCTTCAAGATGGTAAATTACCACGCTTAAAGAAAGCTCTATTTGCTGACTCAACTGCAATTGTAGCGGGAGCTGCATTAGGTACATCATCTACCACCCCGTATATTGAATCAGCTTCAGGTGTAGCAGCTGGTGGTCGCACAGGTTTAACTGCGGTTGTGGTTGCTTTACTTTTCATCGGCTGCTTATTCTTGGCTCCTTTGGCACAATCCGTACCAGGTTTTGCAACTGCACCAGCACTATTATTTATCGGTGTGTTAATGATTCAAGGAATTACGCACATTGATTGGGATGATATTACTGAAGCTGTACCTGCATTTTTAACGATCGTATTTATGCCATTTACCTATTCAATTGCCGATGGTATTGCAATGGGTTTCATTAGTTATGCATTGGTTAAGCTGTTTACAGGTAAGGCAAAAACAGTACCTTATATGGTGTGGATTATTGCTGCACTTTGGGTATTTAAATTTGTTGCATTTGGTGGCTAAGCCACTTAAAACTAAGTGATAAAACCTTTAAAGGGTGTACCGTGTTAGGCAGCACCCTTTTTTATTTAGACGTGGAGTTTATATGGATCAAATCGAGCTGATTCGTGCTTTGCCCAAAGCCGAATTACATGTGCATATTGAAGGGACATTTGAGCCAGAGTTGATGTTCGCTATTGCACAGCGTAATCAGATTCAAATTCCTTATCAATCTGTTGAAGAAGTGAAACAGGCTTATAACTTTCATAACCTTCAATCGTTTTTAGATATTTATTATGCTGGCGCCAATGTGTTAGTGCATGAGCAGGACTTCTACGATTTAGCTTGGGCATACTTTGAAAAATGTGCAGAAGATCGAGTGGTACATACAGAAATGTTCTTTGATCCACAAACACACACTGAGCGTGGTGTTAAGTTTGTTACCGTTTTAAATGGTTTAAAGCGTGCATGCACCGATGCAAAAGAAAAGTTGGGTATTAGCTCTCAATTGATTATGTGTTTCTTGCGCCATTTAAGTGAAGAAAAAGCGTTTGAAACGTTAGAACAAGCCTTGCCATTCAAAGATGACATTATTGCGATAGGTTTGGATTCGAGTGAAGTTGGGCACCCACCATCAAAATTTGAACGTGTCTTTGCCAAAGCACGCGAAGCTGGTTTCTTGATCGTCGCACATGCTGGAGAAGAAGGTCCTCCTGAGTATATATGGGAAGCTTTAGATTTACTTAAGGTGAATCGTATTGATCATGGTGTTCGTTCAGAAGAAGACGAGCAATTGATGACACGCCTGATTGCAGAGAAAATGCCATTAACAGTGTGCCCGTTAAGTAACTTAAAACTCTGTGTCGTGAAAGATATGGCTGAGCATAACATTCGTCGTTTGCTACAAAAAGGTATACATGTCACTGTAAACTCGGATGATCCTTCATATTTCGGCGGGTACATTAATGATAACTTTATTGCGATTCAACAAGCTTTGAATTTATCAAATGAAGAATTAAAGCAGCTTGCGATTAACTCTTTTGAAGCTTCGTTTATTTCTGATGATGATAAGCAGAAGTGGATTACCGAAGTTAGAAAAATCTAATGCATAAAAAAACCGCTATAAGCGGTTTTTTTTATATCAATTTTTATTTGGGTTGTCTTAGCATGCTGAGCAATACATTATCTTTGTCGATGAGATGATGTTTAATCGCTGCGAGAATATGACCTGCAATGAGTAAGCCCGCAAACCACGATATATAAATGTGTAGGGGTTTAACGATTGCTAATAAATCTGGATTGTCTTGAACTAGACGGGGAATTTCAAATAAGTATAAAACAGGGGCGGGGTGACCAGCGCTCCAACTGAATAAACAGCCTGTAATGGGTAGAGCTAATAACATTAAATATAATAGAAAATGACCAATATGTGCCAAGGTTTTCATCATTGGTGACATGGTATTTGGTAGTTGTGGAGCTGGATGGGTATAACGCCAAAAAATTCTTATAACGACTAAAAAGATAATGGTTGTTGCAATATTCTTATGAAGTGTAATAACAGTGCCTTTAAACGTTCCATCAACTTCATAACTTAAAAAATTTCCACTGTAAAATCCAATAAGCCATGCAACTATAAAAATAACGGCCATGAGCCAATGTAATACTTGTGCTGTGCGAGTGTAGTACTGTGCTGAGGTTGACATCGCAACATCCTAGTTGTGATATGATTTTGTAGATTTTAAATAGCGTTATTTATTCCTCATACGGTGTATATGTAACAGAGCGTCTTGTCCTTGCAACGATTATTAATCGAAACGATATGTTTAAATATGTAATAAGTCTGCACGGTCAATTGCTTAATAAAATGCTTTGTGCAAAATACGACTGCAATTAAGTCGCTATAAGGTTAAAAGTTGTGAAAAAATTATTGTTGGCTCTGCCAGTATTATTTGTTTTAAATGGATGTGTTGCGCCAAATACAAATACTTCTACAACACCATCTACATCTCAACAGTTAGGTGTAACGGCATTAAAGGTTGCGGTTAATGCTAAATGTATGAGTGAAATCAATACATTACCTGCATGGAAAACAGCAACACGTTTGATGACCACTGAACAGCGTGAAAATATTCAGATGGATGTTTGTGGGTGTGTAAGTGAAAAAGCGCCCAATAGTGTAACGACTTTGGAGTTGGCTACAGCTGCAATTGATCCAACTGCAAGAGCAACAATTGTGAATCAAGTGGTTGCTGAAACTGTTAATGCTTGCGTGTCTGAAGCATTGAAGAAATAAAAGTAAGATATATAAGCAAAGCTGAATGATTTTCAGCTTTGTTTCTTAGCAAAATAATTTTATATTTTCTTGTAATTTTAGATCGTTTTCAGATGCTTAAAACCTTAAATTAATCATGATATTATTCAATTAAAATGGTAATTACATGTATAAGAATAAATTTGTTTTGGCAATTTCAACGGTGTTTGCTTTGGCGGCTTGTAGTACTGTGCAAAGTGGCGAGCAAAGTAATTTAAAATTAGGAACATCTGCAATTCAGTTTGCTGCACAGACTAAGTGTAATCATGATATTGATGATTTTGCAGCTTGGAAAATTGCAAGTAAATTAATGACAAAGACCTAGAAGAAAGAGAAGAAAACCCAAATTTGTAAATGCGTTGGCAAAAATGCACCTACTGTTTTATCACCTTCAGAATTGGCACTTGCTGCAGTGGATTCTAAAGCGCGAACAGCTTTAACAGGTGTAGCAGTAGCTAAAACTATGAATGCTTGTGTATCAGAAGTGGTAAAATAGTTCTGTATTCAATTGACTTTGATTGGGTGCTAAAATGCAGCCAATTTTTTGCGAGTAAATTATGTTTGTTGCTGGTGTAGATGAAGCAGGTCGCGGTCCTCTAGTGGGTTCAGTTGTTGCAGCTGCGGTGATCCTAGATCCTAATAATCCAATCGAAGGATTAAATGATTCTAAGAAATTAACTGAAAAAAAACGCGAAAAGTTGTTTATAGAGATTAAACAAAAGGCATTAGCTTGGTCGATTGCTGAAGCGACACACACTGAAATTGATGAAATGAATATTCTGCAAGCCACATTTCTTGCAATGCGCCGTGCGGTCGAAAATTTAAAAACCACGCCACACAAAGTAATTGTAGATGGTAATCAAATTCCAAAAGGGATTGAGATTGCATGTGAAGCAATTGTGGGAGGTGATGCGACTCATGCTGAGATAAGTGCAGCAAGTATTCTAGCTAAAGTTACACGTGATCATCAAATGAAGACCTTAGATGAATTATATCCTGATTATGGGTTCGCAAAGCACAAAGGTTATCCTACAAAAGCGCATTTTGAAGCTATTGCAGCACACGGCGTAATTGATCAACATCGTCGTAGTTACGCGCCTGTAAAAAAAGCTTTAGGTTTATAATTTCTTATAAATTGAGGTTTTAAATAAAATTAAAGCGACCATCTTGTGTCGCTTTAATTATGTGGGGAGAATTCTGAAAATTAACGATTAAAGTTATTATGTCGCGGAAAATCGCTATTATCTTCTTCATACGAAAGTTGATAATCCTGATCAAGATGTTGTAAATGCTCATGCATGGCACGTTCATGTTGGATACGTTGGTAAATTTCCTCACGATGCACAGAAACTTCTTTTGGAGCATTAACACCAATACGCACCTGATTGCCTTTTACGCCAAGCACAGTAACACTGACTTGATCCCCAATCATTAATGTTTCTCCGACACGACGGGTCAGAATCAGCATGTTTATCTCCTTGCTAAACGCTTAAACTTGCGACAGGGAATTCATTGTTCGAAAGCACAGCCTTAATATACAGAAAATTCCAACAGAAATATGTAAAAAACATTATTTTTCGTACGTTCTGTTGAGAATCACTGAAAAACCTCAAAGATTAATATAACAGAGCCACTGTAGTAAAAACCATAGTGGCTCTGTTTTTTTTGCTATTTACTTGAAAGTAAATATGTTTAACAAGCTATTAATTAAGCACGTGCACTGCTTTCGCCGTGTTCACGATCTAGACCAAAAGCTGTGTGTAAACAACGTACGGCAAGTTCTAAATAGTTTTCTTCGATAAGTACAGAAATTTTGATTTCTGATGTTGAAATCATCAAAATATTAATGCTTTCATCAGCTAATGCAGTAAACATTTTGCTTGCAACACCTGCATGTGAACGCATACCCACACCTACGATTGATACTTTAACGATATCATCACGAGTAACAACTTCACATCCTTCAATGCTGCTTGCTGTTTGCTCTAAAATCGCCTTAGCTTTTGCTAAATCATTGCGATTTACAGTGAATGTGAAATCAGTTGTACCATCTTCTTCAACGTTTTGGATAATCATATCCACTTCGATGTTGGCATTGCTTATAGGTGACAAGATTTTAGATGCAATACCTGGTTCATCAGGAACACCTAAGATCGTTAATTTTGCTTCGTCACGGTTAAATGCAATACCTGCGATGATTGGTTGTTCCATATCGTCTTCAGCCTCAGTCGTAATTAGTGTGCCTACATTTTGTTTGAATTCTTCATCGAATGCGCCGTCATCGTCATTATCAAAACTTGATAATACACGTAATGGAACTTGATATTTACCTGCGAATTCAACAGAGCGAATTTGTAAAACTTTTGAACCCAAAGATGCCATTTCTAGCATTTCTTCAAAAGAAATACGATCAACCTTTTTCGCTTTAGGTGCGACACGTGGATCAGTTGTATAAACGCCATCAACATCAGTGTAAATCTGACATTCATCAGCTTTTAATGCAGCTGCAATTGCAACACCAGAGGTATCAGAACCACCACGACCTAAAGTTGTGGTATTTCCTTCGGCATCAAAGCCTTGGAAACCTGCAACAACGAGAACACGACCTGCATCTAAATCTTTGGTCATGACATCAGTATCAATAGATTCAATACGCGCTTTGGTAAAAGCACTGTCCGTTTTGATACCAACTTGACGACCAGTATATGACTTAGCTTCTACACCAATTGAATTCAGTGCCATAGCTAACATGGAAATCGTTACTTGTTCACCCGTTGACACCATTTGATCTAATTCACGTGGGTCAGGGGTGTTGGTAATGGCTTTTGCAAGCGCAAGTAAGCGGTTCGTTTCACCACTCATTGCAGACACAACAACGACCACTTTGTGACCGTGATCATGCCAGCGCTTGACACGACGAGCAACATTTAAAATGCGCTCAGGAGTACCCATAGAAGTACCGCCATATTTTTGAACGATTAATGCCATAGTTGTTCCATATAAGCCATGACCCTGAGAGGCATCAGGGTCAGTTACACAAAAGTGAAGTTGTTATTGCTCAAGCCAAGCAGGCAATGCTGCAAAAACTTGATCAAACTTCTCGTTTAGTGGCGCGCCACCTTGTGCTAAGTCAGGTTTACCACCACCTTTACCACCTAGCTCTTGAGCCAAGTGTTTGATGATGTCACCCGCTTTTAGATTTGCAGCATATTGTTTAGCGACGGACGCGATTAAACTCACTTTATCGCCTTCAACGCCAGCTAAAATAATGACTGCATCTTCCAATTTTGATTTTACACTGTCATGCAAATTGCGTAATGACTTTGCATCTAAACCTTTTACGGTTGTGATTAACGTTTGACGACCAGCGATTTCTTTAACTTGGTCTAATAAATCAGCAGCTTGGAAACTTGCTAATTTTTGATTTAGCTGTTCAATTTGTTTTTGCAAACTTGATGCAGTCTCAACAATTGCTTCAACTTTTTCTACAGTTTGGTCTTTCTGAGCTTTCAATAAACCATTAATTGTTTGGATATCGTTGTCAGCTTTTTGAACGGCTTCTAAAGCTTTAGTTCCTGTTACAGCTTCAATACGACGAACGCCAGCTGCTACACCACCTTCAGAAGTGATCTTGAATAAGCCGATATCACCTGTACGTTTAACGTGGATACCACCGCAAAGCTCGATTGAGAAGTTTTTCTCTTCGATAATTGAACCCATCGATAGTACGCGAACTTCTTCGCCATACTTCTCACCAAACAGCATCATCGCACCTTTGGCTTTAGCAGACTCGATGTCAAGTAATTCAGTTGTCACTGGAGTGTTTGCAATAACTTCAGCATTCACTAGACGTTCGATTTGTTGAAGCTGTTCAAATGTCACTGGTTGGTCATTGGCAAAGTCGAAACGTAAAATATCGCTTGCAACCAATGAGCCTTTTTGCTGAACGTGATCACCTAAAATTTGACGTAAAGCTGCATGTAGAAGGTGAGTGGCAGAGTGATTACGCGCTGTTGCAGCACGAATATCTGCTTTAACTGTTGCTTCAACATTTTGAGTTGCTTTTAAGCTACCCATCGTCACGATACCTTGATGCACAAAAGCACCACCAGATTTCTTAGTATCTTGTACTTCGAAAATACCTGTATCGTTTTTGAATATACCTGAATCGCCGATTTGACCACCGCTTTCTGCATAGAAAGGTGTTTGGTTTAAAACGATAAGCGCTTCATCGCCCTCATTGATTTCATCAACTTGAGTACCGTCTTTGTAGATTGCAACGATTTGACCTTGACCTTGAGTTGCATCGTAGCCATCAAATTGAGTTTCACCTTCAACTTTGACAATACTATTGTAGTCAACTGCGAATTTACCTGCGTCACGTGCACGTTGACGTTGTGCAGCCATTTCAACTTCAAAGCCAGCTTCGTCGATGGTAAAACCACGTTCACGTGCAATATCAGCAGTTAAGTCAGTTGGGAAGCCATAAGTGTCGTAAAGTTTAAATACAGTTGCACCTGGAATCACAGTATCTTTCAACTGTGCAAGCTCAGCTTCTAAAAGCTTCAAACCTTGCTCAAGTGTTTTTGCAAATTGTTCTTCTTCACGTAGTAAAGTCGCTTCAATCACATCTTTACGGGATGTAAGCTCTGGATAAGCTTCACCCATAACTTCGACTAATGGTTGTAGCATCTTGTAGAAGAATGTACCTGTAGCGCCTAGCTTATTACCATGACGTACTGCACGACGGATAATACGACGTAGAACATAACCACGACCTTCATTTGATGGGTTTACGCCATCAGCAATCAAGAAGCAGCAAGAACGAGCATGGTCAGCCAGTACACGTAATGATGGTTGTCCCTCATCTTGAATACCGATGATATTTGCAGCAGCTTTTAATAAGTGTTGGAACAAGTCGATTTCGTAGTTGGAATTAACATGTTGTAGTACAGCAGAGATACGTTCCAAACCCATACCTGTATCTACAGATGGAGCTGGGAGAGGGTGCATCACACCATCAGCGGTACGATTGAACTGCATAAATACGTTGTTCCAGATCTCGATAAAGCGATCGCCATCTTCTTCTGGAGAACCTGGTAAACCACCCCAAATGTGATCACCATGGTCATAGAAAATTTCAGAACAAGGACCACACGGACCAGTATCACCCATAGCCCAGAAGTTATCTGATGCGTACAGACCACCTTTGTTGTCACCGATACGAATGATACGGCTTGCGTCTAAACCAATTTCTTTGTTCCAAATATCAAATGCTTCATCATCAGTATGGTAAACAGTGGCATATAAACGATCTTTAGGTAATGCTAGCCATTGCTCGTTCGTTAAAAAATCCCAAGCAAATTTTAATGCATCACGTTTGAAGTAATCACCAAATGAGAAGTTACCTAACATTTCAAAGAAAGTATGGTGACGCGCTGTGTAACCTACATTGTCTAGGTCATTATGTTTACCACCTGCACGTACACATTTTTGAGAAGAAACAGCACGTACATAGTCACGCTTTTCTAACCCAAGAAAACAGTCTTTAAACTGGTTCATACCAGCATTTGTGAATAATAAAGTAGGGTCGTTGGCGGGAACGAGTGAACTCGAAGCGACACGTGTATGCCCTTGCGATTCAAAGTAACGCAAAAATGCTTCACGAATTTCAGCTGATGTCATAAAACGAGTACTCACAACCAAGACACTCCATAATTTTGAATTTGGCTATATGTAAAATAGGCGAGTTGTTTTTGAATTTTTGCAAACAAAGCGCATTTACATGGCGTAGATTTTAAAAGTGCTAAATTATAACGGAAAATGTGTGCCCGACCAACGATTTTGCAAGCAATATCATATAAAACTGTGTTTCAGCTAAAAATCTATATTCAACAAGGCTGATCATGTTTTACCATATAGCAAGAAAATATGATGTTTTGATGAATATAAGGGCTTTGCATGCAACGTGTCGCTATCAATGGATTTGGTCGAATTGGTCGAAATGTATTACGTGCATGGTTTGAAAGCCCTAAGCAATTTCAATTTGATATTGTTGCGATTAATGATATTGCTGATGTTCAAACTTTAGTTCATCTCTTTAAATATGACACAACGCATGGTCGTTTTGCTGGTCAAGTCGATATTGAGATTGAGAACGAACAAATTTTTTTAAATATTCATTCAAATCAAAGACAGCTAAGGCTGCAAGTATTTAAACAGGCGCAGCCAGAACTATTACCTTGGGCTGGTTTGGTTGTAGATGTTGTGCTCGAATGCACAGGTTTATTTCGATCGAGAGCTGATGCAACACGTCATATAGATGCAGGAGCAAAGCGAGTAATTATTGGTGCAGCACCATTTGATTCTGTTGATGCAGCTATCGTCTATGGTGTTAACCATGCGGATGTCAAACCTACTGATCAAATTATTTCTAGCGTTTCTTGTACGACACAGGCCTTAGTGCCTTTAGTCAAGATTATTGATGACGCTTTTGGCATTGATACTGCTCTCATGACCGAGATCCATGCAGTGACTGCAGATCAATCAGTTTTGGATCATGCTCATCGTGATTTACGAAGAGCCAGAGCGTCTGGACAAAATATTATTCCTACCACTTCAAGTGCTTTGGGCGCATTAAAACGCGTGATGCCAAAAATGGATGGTCGTATAGATGGGTACTCTATTCGTGTACCGACTATTAATGTTGCAGCGATAGATCTTTCATTTGTTTCACATTCACCGATCACAGTTCATAAAATTAATGAAGTTCTAAGTAAAGCTGCTAAGTTTGACTATGCTCAAATTATGCAAGTGACCGATGAAGATTTGGTATCAAGCGATTTTAATCATTCGCCATATTCATTAATTGTTGACCTGGCGCAAACGATGGTCGTGGGGCATCAAGCAAAAGTTTTTGCATGGTATGATAATGAGTGGGGTTATGCGAATCGCTTATTAGATTTGTGTGAATCTTTTTAATATTTAAATAATAAAAAACAATTTATTGGGGAATGTAATGGGCTTAATGATGGTTTGGGGATTTATTGGATTATTGCTATTGGCAGTTTTATTTTTGTTTTGGTTCTTATTTAAAAATAATCAACCTACTGATACTGCAAAAGATATCGTTAGGCTAGAGGAAAAAGTCTTGCATTTAGAGCTGCACCTCAAAAAAGGTCTTGAAATTATGCAAGATATGGCAAAAAAAATGCATGTCCAACAAGAAGTATTAGACAAGACGATTGCGAATGTCGCTGCTTTAGAAAAGCAGAATGCTGAATTGGTGGGGGTTCTAGAAATCGTGGTAAAGAGCACAAAAGGCAAAAGCTAAGTTCTTTGATTTGAGCAGTTTTATAAATCTACTACTTAGTCCAGCAGTTTCTTATTTGGGAAAATACTATAAGCATATTTTGCTTTAATTGTTTAAGTAACATTCGTCATCAAAAAGTAATATCTCACCAATCGAGAACAGTTCAATAGTACAGATGTTGGACACTTCTTTTCAAGAAACATAAGTGTTGTTTGTATTGATGAGTGATCTTAATGTATTGAATCTATTTGTTAAATTTAAAATAACAAGTTGGTGGCTTGCTAGTTAAATGGTAAAGAATTATTCAAATTCGAAGGTGCATCACATAAATCTTCATGCTACACTACGCTGAATCGGGCATTCACCCGATTTTTTTATGTGGTTGCTTTTTATGTGGATGCCTCCACGTTAAACAGATTTTAGGTTTGGAACATGACCATTTCAGAGACATGGTTGCTCCCTGACGGGGTGGCAGATGTATTACCCGAACAAGCGCAAGTTGTCGAAACATTGCGCCGAGAAGCTCTAGATTTCCTCGCAGTTCGAGGTTATCAATTGGTGTATACGCCATTTATTGAATACATCGAATCGTTGTCTTCACTTTCAGAATCAAATCAAGATTTAGATTTAGTTACTTTCAAAGTTATAGATCAACTTTCTGGTCGCTTGTTAGGTGTTCGTGCTGATATGACACCTCAAGTAGCGCGTATTGATGCACATGTACGACCAATTGAAGGCGTCGCTCGTTATTGCTACGCAGGCACTGTGCTTCATACTAAACCACAGAATTTCAATGCAACGCGTGCGCCTTTACAGTTGGGTGCTGAGCTATATGGTCATGATAGCATCGAAGCTGATGTTGAAATGATTGATGTGATGTTAGGTCTAATTGAACAAGCGCATACTTTAGAAGGCGCTCATTTAGACTTAGGTCATGTAGGTTTATTCCGTAGCTTAGTTAAGCGCGCTGGTTTAAATAAAAATACAGAGAATCAACTTTCTGATCTTTATCAGCGTAAAGCTTTACCAGAATTAGCTGAGTTTACCCAAGACTTATCAATGGGCTCTGATTTTTATGCATTAGGTCGTTACGCAAGTGATTTGGGTGCATTAAAAGCGAATCTTAGCCAAGATATTTTAAATGATGCTGACTTCAAAACTGCATTTGAGGCTTTAGAAAGCACATTTACACAAATTCAGTCTAAATGGTCGAATTTAAATATTGGTATTGATGTGATTGAGCTTCGTAGTTATCACTATCACACTGGTTTAATGTATGCCATTTACGCACCTAATCGCGCAGCACCGCTAGCTCAAGGTGGTCGTTATGATGGAATTGGTGAACACTTTGGTCGTTCACGTCCTGCGACTGGTTTTAGCTGTGATTTATATGCATTAGGATCTACTCAGTTTACTGAAATTGAAACGATAGTAGCTCCTCGTGGAAATGATCAAAATTTATTGAAAGCAATTGCAGATGCACGTCATCAAGGTATGCGTGTAGTGCAACTGTTAGGTAAAGATGATTTAAACTCTGTTCCTTATGCGACGCATCAAATGGTGTCACAGAATGGGCAATGGGTAATTGAAAAAATTTAATTGCTAAGTTTTGACTTAGTTTCCAATTTTAACAGCATGATGTAATGAGGCTATTATGGGCAAAAATGTTGTGGTACTTGGTACCCAATGGGGCGACGAAGGTAAAGGTAAAATCGTCGACCTGCTCACAGACCAAGCGGCTGCGGTAGTTCGCTATCAAGGTGGACATAACGCGGGTCATACTCTAGTGGTCGGTGGTAAAAAGACTGTATTACACCTCATTCCATCTGGTATTTTACGTGAAAACGTATTGTGCTTAATTGGTAATGGTGTTGTGCTTTCACCTGAAGCATTAATCAAAGAAATGGCGATTTTGGAAGCTGAAGGCGTACCTGTTAAAGAGCGTCTTCGTATTTCTCCAAATTGCCCATTGATTTTGCCAAATCATATTGCACTTGACCAAGCACGTGAGAAAAAGCGTGGCAATGCTAAGATTGGTACGACTGGTCGTGGTATTGGTCCTGCTTATGAAGATAAAGTTGCTCGTCGTGCTGTACGCGTAGCTGATCTTGTTCGTGGTGGTGCAGTACTTGAAGAAAAACTCAAGGAAATGCTTGAGCTTCACAACTTCCAACTTTCTCAATTCTATGGTGTTGAAGAAGTTAAGTTTGAAGATGTGATTGCACTTTGTGATGAATGGCGTGAGGTTCTTGCGCCATTAGTGATCGATGTAACTAAAGTGTTACATGATTATCGTAAAGAAGGCAAAGCAATCATGTTCGAAGGTGCACAAGGTTCATTACTTGATATCGATCATGGTACTTATCCTTATGTAACTAGTTCGAACACAACTGCTGGTGGTGTGAGTTCTGGTTCGGGTATGGGTCCATTACATTTAGATTATGTACTCGGGATTACTAAAGCATACACAACACGTGTAGGTGCAGGTCCATTCCCTACAGAGTTGCACTATGATGCAGCAACAGATACAGGTGATGCAATTGGTCGTCATTTAGGTACAGTGGGGCATGAGTTTGGTGCTTCTACTGGACGTCAACGTCGTTGTGGTTGGTTTGATGCCGAGATTCTTCGCCGCTCTGTTGAAGTGAACTCTTTATCTGGTATTTGCTTAACTAAGCTAGATGTACTTGATGGCTTAGAAGAAATTAAAATTTGTGTAGGCTATGAAGATGTTGATTCAGGCTGTGCAGGTTCTTCTGACGCGATTTCATTTGAAAGCTTGAAGCCTATCTATGAAACTATGCCAGGTTGGAGCGAATCTACAGTAGGTTTAACTCAGGTTGATCAACTTCCTGCAAACGCTTTGGCATATGTTAAACGCCTTGAGCAGTTGATCGAATGTCCAATTGATATTATTTCAACTGGTCCTGATCGTGCGGAAACAATTATTTTACGTCATCCATTTTCAGCTTAAGCTGAGTGAATGATTAAAAGCTCCCTTATAGGGAGCTTTTTTATTGTTAAAGCTTTATATATTTAAAATCCCTAGCAGATAATTAGATTTTTATTGCGATCTTTCTTATTTCACAGCTTGAGAAATCTTGATTATATTGATTGTACGTTCAAACAAAGAGGGCTTTAACTATGACGAAAAAGACGATTCACTATAATGGATATGAACTTACATGCCGATGTTAATTCATTATCAGCTTTTCATCGTTGGTGGGACTTATTTTGATCTGGCGGGCGAAAAAATAAGTCCTATACAATATGTATAAAAATAAAAACCTTATCTTTAAATAGACCTCTTGCAAAAATCATTTTTT